>NZ_APNG01000024.1:0-54549 GCF_040361255.1 Salinisphaera sp. T5B8
CCGATCAGCCGCCTGGGCTTATCCGTGAACAATGTGTTGGGTTTACACACCTAGGTGGTATTCCTTGAGCATTGGCGTTTATGCAGAATGCAAGCATCAAAATCGTCAGTGTTCTTAAAATCATATTTACTCTCTCTTGCTGCCGCTAACGCCAATTCGACGACATTTGTAGGTATATCACGCGGCAGATGGTCGACATAACGCCGCCTCGTTTTATTTATAAATCAATACGTCAGGTCTTATCGCGCGTATTAGGTCGACACAAATTGCCTACCAAGCTACTGACCTCCGCATTATCGTCTTCGTAGCGGTCAAAACGTACTGCGTCCTCCGCTAGTAATATGGCACGAAGAGCACGCATAAAAAACCCGCCGTTCAGCGGGTTTCTCGCGAGCCCTAGCAGCAGCTATATGATCAATCGCCACCCTGATCTGTAACCGCCCCCTTAGAAGCCGTCCCCACCAACCGAGCATACTTAGCCAACACCCCCCGAGTCGCATTCGGCGGCTTGGGTTGCCAGGCGTTGCGGCGGTCCGCAAGTTCTTCGTCGCTGACGTGCAGATGCAGTTTGCGTTCGTGGGCGTCGATGGTGATGGTGTCGCCTTCCTGCACCAGGGCGATGTTGCCGCCGACGGCGGCTTCCGGGGCGACGTGGCCGACGACCATGCCGTAGGTGCCGCCGGAGAAGCGGCCGTCGGTGATCAGGCCGACTTCTTCACCCAATCCACGGCCGACGATGGCGGAAGTCGGCGAGAGCATTTCGCGCATGCCGGGGCCGCCTTTCGGGCCTTCGTAGCGGATGACGACGACATCGCCGGAGACGATCTTCTCGTCGACGATCGCCTGCATGGCTTCTTCTTCGGAATCGAACACGCGGGCGGGGCCGGTGATGGCCGGGTTCTTGAGGCCGGTGATCTTGGCGACACCGCCCTCTTCGGCCAGATTGCCCTTGAGGATGGCCAGATGGCCGGATTTATACAGCGCCTCTTCCATCGGCAGGATGACTTTCTGGCTCTTCGGCGGTTCGTCCGGCACATCGGCCAGGGTTTCGGCCAGCGTTTCACCGGTGATGGTCAGGCAGTCGCCGTGCAGCAGGCCAGCTTTGAGCAGCATCTTGAGCACCTGCGGAATGCCACCGGCGGCGTGCAGCTGGGTGACCACGAAACGCCCCGAGGGCTTGAGGTCGCAGAACACCGGCACCTTGGCACGGATGCGCTCGAAGTCGTCGATGGTGAGGTTCACGTCCGCGGCCTGGGCGATGGCCAGCAAATGCAGCACGGCGTTGGTGGAGCCGCCCACGGCCATGATCAGTGTGATGGCATTTTCGAAGGCTTCGAACGTGAGCAGATCACGCGGCTTGATGTCCTTCTCGATGGCCTGGATCAGCACTTCCGCCGAGCGGGCCGCGCTTTCGGCTTTTTCTTCGTCTTCCGCGGCCATGGTCGACGAATACGGCAGGCTCATGCCCATCGCCTCGAACGCGCTGGACATAGTGTTGGCGGTGAACATGCCGCCACAGGAACCCGCGCCCGGGCAGGCGTTGCACTCGACCGTCTTGACGCGTTCGTCGTCGATCTTGCCGGCCACGCGCTGGCCGACGGCTTCGAACACGGAAACCACGGTGAGGTCTTCACCGAAGGCATGGCCGGGCTTGATGGTGCCGCCATAGACGAAGATGGCCGGCACGTTCATGCGCGCGATGCCGATCATCGCACCCGGCATGTTCTTGTCGCAGCCGCCCAGCGCCATGACGCCGTCCATGGATTCGCCCTGCACGGCGGTTTCGATGACGTCGGCAATCACTTCGCGGGAGACCAGCGAATACTTCATGCCCGGCGTGCCCATGGAGATACCGTCGGAGACGGTCACGGTGCCGAACATCTGCGATTTGGCGCCGCCGTTTTCGAGCGCGCCTTCGGCCCGCTTGGCGAGATCGTTCAGACCCATGTTGCAGGGCGTGATGGTCGAGTAGCCGTTGGCGATGCCGACGATGGGCTTGTTGAAGTCCTCGTCGGTGTAGCCCATGGCGCGCAGCATGGCGCGGTTGGGCGCACGCGAGGTGCCCTGGGTGACGACGTGACTGCGGCGCTGTTTCGGCGTGTCCTCGGCCATGATGTGTTCTCGTTGTGGATCTGAATAAGTGGAGCGTGTGACGGTCGGGCGTTCTCGGCGGCGCCCGTTATCGCGCGCCGTAGTATGCCGCGCTAACTGCAGCACACACAAAAAAGGCGCGGCCCCGAAAGACCGCGCCTTTGACTCCGCCAAGCGATTCGGCCTGGCGAAACGCCGTTTACTTGTTCGGCTGCTTGGTCATGCGCAGGTACGGCTTGAGCTCGTTCCAGCCATTCGGGAAGTGCTTCTCGGCTTCCTCGTTGGACAGCGCGGGCGAGACGATTACGTCGTCGCCGTCTTTCCAGTTCGCCGGCGTGGTGACCTTGTAGTTGTCGGTCAGCTGCAGCGAATCGATCACGCGCAGGATCTCGTCAAAGTTGCGCCCGGCGCTCTTCGGGTAGGTGAGCGTCATGCGAATCTTCTTGTTCGGGTCGATCACGAACACGCTACGCACGGTGGAGGTGTCACCCTCGCCCGGGTGGATCATGTCGTAGAGCTCGGAGACCTTGCGGTCGGTATCGCCGATGAGCGGGAAGTTCACGCCGCAGCCCTGGGTTTCCTCGATGTCCTTGGACCAGGCCTTGTGATCCTCGACCGAATCCACCGAGACGACGATCGCCTTGGCGTTACGCTTGGCGAATTCGTCCTTGAGCTTGGAAGTCGCACCGATTTCGGTGGTGCACACCGGCGTGAAGTCGGCGGGATGGGACATCAACACGCCCCACTGGTCGCCCAGCCATTCGTGGAAGTTGATTTCGCCTTCCGTGGTGTCGGCATTGAAATCGGGTGCGGTATCGCCCAGTCGCAAACTCATGTCGCATACTCCATCGTTGTTGTGGCGCGACTATAACAGTGCCTTTTCGCCGCCACTAAATAACTTTCACTTCGTCTTTTATTCTGGGGCCGGCTTCGCGCAGGACAAGACCGGCGTGTTATCGCGCATTGCATCGCAAACTTCTAGAATGCGCGCCATGAACGATACGCAAAAATCCGCCGAAGCCCGCATGGTCTATGTGACCTGCCCCGATATCGAAACCGCCCGCACGATCGCCAGCGCCCTGGTCGAACACCACGAGGCTGCCTGCGTGAATATCGTGCCGGGCGTCGAATCGGTCTATCGCTGGCAGGGCAAAATCGAGATCGACAACGAACTGCTGCTGCTCATCAAGACCCGGGCCGAGCGGATTGACGATATCCAGGCCCGTGTGGCCGCCCTGCACCCCGACGATGTACCGGAAATGGTGGCGGTGCCGATCGTCGAAGGCGCCACGGCCTATCTCGACTGGCTCGAAGCGCAAACCGGGCGGTCGTGAACGCCGCCATGCATTCAGTTCGGGCGCGCGTACTGCTGGCGCTGGCGGCTTGTCTGCTGGCCTTGCTCAGTACGAGCGCTGCGGCGGCGAACGACTTTCTGCCCGTGGACGAGGCCTTCGTGCCCAGTGCCGAGCGCACCGCCGACGGCGATGTGGCCGTAACCTGGCAAATCGCCGACGGCTATTACCTGTATCGCCACGCCTTCGACTTTAAGCTCGTCGACGCCGAGCCGGCCATATCCGGCGATGCCCGGTTTCCGAGTGGCGAAAAACATACCGACGAGTTCTTCGGCCCGGTAGAAAGCTATCGCGACAGCGTGCGCGTGGTGCTGGCGGTGCTGGGCGATACGCCGCTGCCGCCGGGCGCGCGTATTCAGGTGACCTATCAGGGCTGCGCGGACGCCGGCCTGTGTTACCCGCCGCAGACGAAAACACTGGATATCGCGGAGGCACCCACCGCCACGGCGGATTCGAATTTTGCCGCGAACGCCGACACCGGCGATGGCGGCTTTCTCACCCAGCAGGACGATCTGGCCGGCCGGCTCGCGAGCGCGGGCACCTTACCCACGCTGGGTCTGTTCTTCGTGTTCGGGCTGTTACTGGCATTCACGCCCTGCATCCTGCCGATGATCCCGATTCTGTCGGGGCTGATCGTCGGCGCCCAGGCCACGCCGGCACGGGCTTTCACGCTTTCGCTGACCTATGTGCTGGCGATGGCCGCAGCCTATACCGTGTTCGGCGTGATTGCCGGCTATTTCGGGGCGAACCTGCAGGCGGCCCTGCAGATGCCGGCCGTACTCATTCCCTTTGCGGTGATCTTCGTACTGCTGGCACTGGCCGCCTTCGGCCTGTTCCAGCTGCAGATGCCGGCCCCGATTCGCCAGCGCGCCAGCGCCATCGGCGCCCGCCGGGGCGGGCTCGCCGGCGCGGCGCTCATGGGGTTCTTTTCGGCATTGATTGCCGGGCCCTGTCTGGCGCCGCCACTGGTGGGCGCGCTGCTCTACATCTCCAGCAGTGGCGACATGGTGCTCGGCGGCGCGGCGCTGTTCATGCTCGGGCTCGGCATGGGTGTACCGCTGATCCTCATCGGCGTATTCGGCGCCCGGCTGATGCCCCACGCCGGCGCCTGGATGAGCGAGGTGCAGATTCTGTCCGGCGTGATTCTGCTGGCGGTCGCCCTGTGGCTGCTTACGCGCATTCTGCCCGCGCCGGTGAGCCTGGCCGGCTGGGCGTTGCTGGCACTCGGCTATGCCAGCTATCTGTCCACGCTCGAGCCGGCCGCACGGGCCGGGCGTGCGATTGTGCGCGCCGTAGCATTCCTGTTGTTCGTCTATGCCGGGGCGGCCACGCTTGGCGTACTCGCCGGCGCACACAACGCTACCGCACTGCGCCCGCTCGCGCCGCTGATCAGCACCACGACGAATACCGCGGCGAAGGGTATTACCACGGATTCGCCCTTTACCCGCGTGGCCAATCTCGACCAGCTCCAGGCCGCACTGGCCAGCGCACGCGAGAACGGCCGCCCCGCGGTGGTGGATTTCTATGCGGACTGGTGCGTGGAGTGCGTACAGATGGAACACGGTCTGTTTGCCGAAGCCTCGGTACGCCAGGCCCTGTCCGAGGTGGTGGCCCTGCAGGTGGATGTCACCGACTACGACAGCGCCGACCGTGCGCTCATGCGCGAGCTCAACGTATTCGGCCCGCCCACGGTGCTGTTCTATCGCCCGGACGGCAGCGAAGCCGCCGACCAGCGCCTGATTGGCACAATCGATAGCGCCGGTTTCATTGAGCGCCTGCAACGCCTGGAACAACCCTTATGAATCGTGTGATGGCGCGGATTGTGGGTATCGGCCTGCTGGCAGCGGTCGTAGTCGCCGGTGTATTCGTCTATTGGAACAGTGCGAACGAGAAGCCGTACCGGCCGGATTTCACCCTGGCCGATCTCGACGGCGAACCCCATGCGATCGCCGACTACGACGGTCAGGTGGTGGTGCTCAACTTCTGGGCCAGTTGGTGCAAGCCCTGCCGCGAAGAAGTGCCCATGCTCATCGACGCCCAGCGCGAATACGCCGATCAGGGCCTTCAGATTATTGGCATTGCCGTCGATAAACCCGAGGCAGCGGCCGAATTCGCCAAGCGCTACGACATCAACTACCCGGTTCTGGCGGACGCCACCGAAGGCGCACGTATTCAGGATCGCTACACCGCCGAGGGCGCGCCGGCGGGTGTATTGCCGTTTACTGCCATCATCGATCGCAACGGCAAGGTGGTCGCTCGTATTGCCGGTGCGCTGAATCATGCGCGATTGTCCGATATCGTGCAGCCATTGCTCGAAAAAAGCGCATCTGCGACCAAAGACTGAGCCCATGCGTACAACGCCGCCGAACGGCCGTCGCGATGCGGCGCGGCTGGCCTGAACGTCGCCGAATTATCGACAATACGGTAGCGAACGGTCGCGAAAACACTTTCTTTTCGGTTGTAACGTCCATTTCCTTGGGGCAGACTCCGAGCATCGCCATCCAAGGACGGGCTGCGTGGCTCATTTTCTGCTGCTCAACGGACCCAATCTCAATCTGCTCGGCAGCCGCGAGCCGGACGTCTACGGCCACGACACGCTCCCCGACATAGAACGCCGCCTGCAAGCGCGCGCACAGAAACACGGCCACAGCCTGGCCTGTTTCCAGTCCAACAGCGAAGGCGAACTCATCGATCGCCTCCACGCCGCGCGCGATGAAAACGTCGCCTGTGTGCTGTTCAATCCTGGTGCATTCACGCATACGAGCATCGCCCTGCGCGATGCCCTGTTGGGCACACAGCTGGCCTGTATCGAAATCCATCTTTCCAACACCGCGCAACGCGAAGCGTTTCGCCATCATTCCTATATCGCCGATATCGCGATCGGCACCATCACCGGTTTTGGCGCGCACGGCTATGTCATGGCCCTGGACGCCGCGATGACGCGCACCGCCGAGACCACCGAGGAGAAATAACCCCCATGGATATCCGCAAGCTCAAAAAGCTCATCGAGCTGGTCGAGGACTCCGGCATCGCCGAGCTCGAAATCACCGAAGGTGAAGAGTCGGTCCGCATCGGCCGTTATCCGGCGCCCGGCAGCATCCCGGCCGCGCCGCCGCAGCCGGCAGCAGCCGCTCCAGCGCCTGCCCCCGCGCCCGCCGAGACCAATAACGCCAGCAACAGCAGCGCCGACGACGAAGACGACACCCCGGAAGGCCATATCGTGCGCTCGCCGATGGTCGGCACCTTCTATCGCGCGCCGGCGCCGGATGCCAAGCCGTTCGTGGAAGTGGGTGACAAGATCGGGCCCACCGATACGCTGTGCATCATCGAAGCCATGAAGATGCTCAACCAGATCGAAGCCGAAGTCGCGGGCGAAGTCAGTGCCGTACTGGTGGAAAACGGCCAGCCGGTCGAGTTCGATCAGCCGCTGTTCGTCGTGAGATAAACCGAACCTCCGAGGCCCGATGATTGTCGATCGTGTTCCGTTTTCGGAGCCGATCGACCCGATAGAGGGACAGTGAGTGCGCACTGACAGACAACGACCGACAGCGCCGCCCCGAGGGGCTGGCGGCGCCGGTCACAGAGAGGTTTTTGCATGCTAGGCAAAGTATTGATCGCCAATCGCGGCGAGATCGCGCTGCGTATCCTGCGCGCCTGCCGCGAACTGGATATCCCCGTGGTCGCGGCCTACTCCACCGCCGATCGCGAACAAAAACACGTGCTGCTGGCCGAGGAAGCCGTTTGTATCGGCCCGGCCGACAGCTCGAAGAGCTATCTCAACATGGCCGCGATCATGAGCACGGCTGAAGTCGCCGGCGCCAGCGCCATCCATCCGGGCTACGGCTTTCTCTCGGAGAACGCGGATTTCGCCGAAAGCGTGGAACAGTCCGGCTTTACCTTCATCGGCCCGCGCGCGGAAACCATCCGCCTGATGGGCGACAAGACCTCGGCCATTCAGGAAATGAAAGCCGCGGGCGTGCCCTGTGTGCCCGGCTCCGGCGCGCCGCTGACCGCCGACGATGCAGCCAATCGCAAGTTGGCCCAGAAGATCGGCTTTCCGGTCATCATCAAGGCCGCCGGCGGCGGCGGCGGGCGCGGCATGCACGTGGTCTATGAGGCCAAGGCCCTGGCCGGTGCCATCGACATGGCACGCCGGGAAGCGGCCAGCTTTTTCGGCAACCCGGCCGTGTACATGGAGAAATACCTCGAGCTGCCACGGCATATCGAGGTTCAGGTGCTGGCCGACAACTACGGCAACGCGATTCATCTGGGCGAGCGCGATTGTTCGCCGCAGCGTCGCCACCAGAAAGTGGTCGAAGAAGCGCCGGCGCCCGGCATCACGGCTGAAGAGCGCGAACATATCGGCAAGCTGTGTGTGGATGCCTGCAAGCGCATCGGCTATCGCGGCGCGGGCACCTTCGAATTCCTGTACGAAAACGGCGAGTTCCATTTCATCGAAATGAACACGCGTATCCAGGTCGAGCATCCGGTCACGGAAATGATCACCGGCGTGGATCTGGTCGCCGAACAGCTGCGTATCGCCGCGGGCCACGAACTGCGCTACAAGCAGGAAGACATCCAGCTGCGCGGGCATGCCATCGAATGCCGTATCAATGCCGAGCACGCCGAGACGTTCGTGCCCTCGCCCGGCAAGATTCAGGCTTACCACGCGCCGGGCGGGCCGGGTATTCGCATGGATTCGCATATCTATGCCGGCTACAGCATTCCGCCGTATTACGACTCGCTCATCGGCAAGCTCATCGCCCACGGCGATACCCGCCATGCCGCCACCGCGCGTCTGGACATGGCCCTGTCGGAGATGGTCGTCGAGGGCATCAATACCAATATCGCCCTGCATAAACGCATCATCCACGACCCGGCGCATATCGAGGGCGGGGTATCGATCCACTGGCTGGAAAAGAAACTCAAGGATGAAAGCAGCCGTGGCTGACGGACCCGCCTGGCTGCAGATTACCGTCGAGACGCCCCGAGCATCGTTGGCCGAGGCGGTCTTCGAAAGCTTCGACGCCGAAGCGGTTACCGTGCTCGATGCTGGCGACGACATCACCGTCGAGAACACGCCCAACGAGCAACCGGCCTTTGCCGATTCACGTATCACCGGCTTGTTCACCGACGGCACCCGTGCGGAGCCGATCGAGGCAGCACTACGCGAGGCGCTGGGCGCAGACGCGACCATTCGTATCGACCGGCTGGAAAACGAGGATTGGGCCAGCGCGTGGCTGGCCCAGCATCCGCCCATCCGTTTCGGCGCGCGGCTCTGGATCGCTCCGCACAATGCCCCGGTGGCGGCCGACGATGACGCCATCGTCGTGCGTCTGGATCCCGGGCTTGCCTTCGGTACCGGCACCCACCCGACCACGGCGCTGTGTCTGGGCTGGCTCGCCGAGGCTGATCTGGCCGACAAGCAGGTGCTCGACTACGGTTGTGGCTCGGGCATTCTCGCCGTCGCCGCCGCGCGCCTGGGCGCGGCATCGGTCACCGCGGTGGATATCGACGATCAGGCCGTACGCGCGACCCGCGAGAATGCCGAGCGCAACGGCGTGCTCGATCGTATCCATACGCCGGCACTGGATGCGATCGGCGATCGCGAGTTCGATATCGTGCTCGCCAATATCCTGGCCAAGCCGCTGATCGCACTCGCGCCCACGCTCACCGCCCACGCCGCGCCCGGCGCGCCGCTGGTGCTCTCGGGTCTGCTGACACGCCAGATCGACGACGTACAAAATGCGTATACCCGCGCATTCACGTTCACCGAGCCGGCCATCGAGGACGATTGGGTCCGCCTGAACGGCAAGCGCCGCCTTGCATGACGACGAATAGCCGAAAGTCGTCTTTCTCTGCGGGCGAAATGCCGTTATAGTTTTGCGCCTTGTCCCTGCCCACGCGCCCGTTTCGAATGTCGAAGATCGACCAAGACGCCGCCCAGCCGCTCAGCCATTATGTGGGCGCCAGTCTCGATCGCTATTTCGATTCGCTCAACGGTTGCGCGCCGCCGCGCGATCTTTACCAGATGGTGCTCGCGCAGGTGGAAAAGCCACTGCTCGAGCGCGTGCTCGATTACAGCCAGGGCAACCAGTCGCGCGCGGCCGAAATGCTGGGCATCAATCGCGGGACGCTGCGTAAGAAATTGCGCACCTACGCGCTCGACCGTTAGACCGCCGATACACGGCACGCATCTTCCCACCCGCACAGCGGGTGTTTTTATTTCAATCGACCACACTCCGTTTTCCGGACAAAGGCTATCGTGAGCTCTACCGAACACGCCCCCATCCGCCGCGCCCTGATCAGCGTTTCCGACAAAACCGGCGTCGCCGCGTTTGCCAAGACGCTGGCCGAACAACACGGCGTCGAAATCCTGTCCACCGGCGGCACGGCCCGCGTACTACGCGAAGCCGGCGTTGAGGTGGTCGATGTAGCCGCCCACACCGGCGCGCCGGAGATCATGGACGGGCGCGTTAAAACACTACATCCGAAGATTCATGGCGGCATTCTCGGCCGGCGCGGTCAGGACGACGACGTGATGGCCGAACAGGGCATCGCGCCCATCGACCTGGTGGTGGTCAATCTCTACCCCTTCGAACAGACCGTGGCCGACCCGAACTGCCCGCGCGATCAGGCCATCGAGACCATCGATATCGGCGGCCCGGCCATGCTGCGTGCCGCGGCCAAGAACCACGCCTTCGTGACCCTGGTCGTGGATGCTGCGGACTACGACGCCGTACTGGATGATCTGAGCGCCCATGGCGGCACGCGTACCGCCACCCGCCGTCGTCTGGCTGCAAAGGGCTTCAACCATACCGCCGGCTACGACCGTGCCATCGCCGACTATCTGCAGGGCGACGAGAGCACGCCCGACAGCGAAGCCGAAGACGTGCTGCCGGCCCGCTTCGCGGCGACCTATACCAAGCGCCAGGATCTGCGCTACGGCGAGAACCCGCACCAGCGGGCGGCCCTCTACGCCGCCTCCACCCCGGTGGCCGCGAGCCTGGTGGATGCCCGTGTATGCCAGGGCAAGGCGCTGTCCTACAACAATCTGGCCGATTCCGACGCGGCCCTGGCCTGCGTACGCGCCTTCGACCAGGCCCCGGCCTGCGTGATCGTCAAGCACGCCAACCCCTGTGGTGTGGCCGTCGGTCCCGACCTGAAGACCGCCTACGAGCGCGCCTTTGCCACCGACCCCACCTCGGCCTTCGGCGGCATCATCGCGTTCAACGAGACCCTGGACGTGGACACGGCGAACCAGATTCTGGCGAACCAGTTCGCAGAAGTGATCCTCGCGCCGCGCATCGACGACGCCGCACTGGCGGCCTTCGCCAAGAAGAAGAATCTGCGCGTGATCGCCACCGGCGACTTCAAGGCCGATGCCGAACCGAAGCTCGCCATGCGCCAGATCGCGGGCGGGCTGTTGGTACAGGATGCCGATACGCTGCTGTTCGACCGCGACAAGCTCGATGTGGTCACCCAGGCCCAGCCCGACGGCACCCAGCTACAGGACCTGCTGTTTGCCTGGCGGGTAGCCAAATACGTGAAATCCAACGCCATCGTGTATGCCCGCGACGGGCGCACGATCGGCGTGGGCGCGGGCCAGATGAGCCGCGTGGATTCAGCCCGTATCGCCGGCATCAAGGCCCGCGACGCCGGCCTGGAAGTAGCCGGTTCGGTGATGGCATCGGATGCCTTCTTCCCCTTCCGCGACGGCCTGGACGCCGCCGCCGAAGCCGGCGTGAAGGCCGTGATCCAGCCCGGGGGCTCGATTCGCGACGACGAAGTGATCGCCGCCGCCGATGAAGCCGGCATTGCCATGGTCTTTACCGGCATTCGCCACTTCCACCACTAGGGCCGCTGCGGGCCGGGCGCAACACCCGGCCCGACTGCGCTGGATCGAGCCGATCGGGTGCTCGATACGTATCTGGGTAATTTTTCCCAACAATTTGACAGCTTGCTAACCCCTTGTCGTCAAATCCTTTTGCCGCAAAAGACGGCATTCCGACGCGAATTTCGTGTTTGCGCCAATTAATTGGCGCGTGCTAACGGTTGCTTCCGACCGATTACAAATAAAACGACTCGGGCAGAACGACAAAATGCCTCGAAGTTGTCGGAGGAGAACCCGATGCGCACGACCCTGTCTGCGGCGACGACGGCCGCTCTGGCTTTCTGTTTGTCATCCAGCCCGGCGCTGGCTGCCCTCGACGACGGCGTATTGGGCAAGCTGCTCAATGCCGGTAAGCCGGATACGCCGGCCCGTAGCGACTCGGGCAATGAGTCGGCGGCCGCATCCGAGCCCGCAGCTGCCGCCAAACCTGCCGCCGCGCCACGCGGCGCCGAGGCGAACAACCTGCCGCCGCAGATCGGCGGTCGTTTCAGCGAACCCTTTGCCGAACCCACCCTCGTGGTCGACGGTAAAACGGTGGAAACCGAGGAACGCTGCCTGACGCGCGAGGACGGCACGCTGAGCTGCAAGCCGGCGGCCGGCACGGTGGCCAATCTCGGCGCCGGCCGCTTCGTCTATCTCAATGCCCTGGAAGGCACCGAGAACGTGGAGCTGTCGATCGTGGCCGAGTTCGGCGAGGTCACCGTCAACGATCAGTCGCGGGTACTCACCCTGGGCGAAGGCGACACCCCGTCGTGGAAAAAACCCTCCCCGCTCGACGGCGGCGCCAACCCGGAGGGCAACGACAGCGAAACCATCGCGCGCGGCCTGCCGGGTGTGCCCAACGGCATTCTGTCCACCGCCGACAACACCGCGAAGAACGATGGCGCCCTGTTCTGCGCGGACGTGGTATTCCTTGCCGATGGCAGCATGATGGCCGTGGGCGGGACCGACTATTACACCGAGCCCGGCGTGGACGGCCTGCCGGTGGGCGTGGTCGAACTGGAAGGGCTCAAGTCCTCGCGTATCTTCGACCCGCAAAGCAATACGTGGACGCAAAGCGGCGACATGACGTTCGGGCGCTGGTACCCCACCCTTGTGACCCTCGCCGATGGTGACGTGTTCGTGGCCAGCGGCGTTACCAAGCTGCTCAAGCCGGTGTATCCGGAACAGCCGTTGAACTCGGGGCGCAACGTCACGCAGACCGAAACCTACGATCTCGATACCGGCCGCTGGAGTGAGAACGGCGACGCCGCACAGCGCTCGCTGCCGCTGTTCCCGCGCCTGCACCTGCTGCCCAACGGCCAGGTCTATTACAACGCCGGCGGCCAAGCCTTCAATCCGTTCGGCCAGGCCTATGATCAGGCGCTCTGGAATATCGTGGCCGCCTACGATCCGGACACCCAGCAATGGACCGATCTGGGCTATGCCGGGCTGCCGCTCAAGTTCAACGAGATCGGACTCAAGGAACTGACCAGCACCCTCAACCCGACCAACCTGAACGGCAAACAGGTCACCAGCCTGCTTGGCGATCTGGTGGGCACCACCGCCAGCAATCCCGCGGCCGCCATCGAGCAACTGGCCGATACGCCGGTCGACGCCCGCACGCTGGAACGTACGATCGGCTCCGGCATGCGCGGTTCGACCTTCTCGGCCATGCTGCCGTTGCGCCCGGACGAAAACGGCGGCTACCACGAAGCCGAGTTCCTGACTGCAGGCGGTGTACCCACCTACGTCACCGTGGGCAGCCCCGGCGGCTACCTGCCGGTGTCGTCCTCGCGTATCGATACGGTCGAGGTCAACGGCGACGACATGCGCTATTCCTCGCGGCTGACCGGACCGCTGAGCCGGCCGCGCTGGTACAGCTATTCCGTGGTCATGCCTGACGACAGCGTCATGATCTTCTCCGGCGGCGATCGAGACGGCGTGGTGGTTCCCGGCGCGGAAGGCGCGATCCGCGAAGCTGAACGCTTCGATCTGCAGACCGAAACCTGGCAGGTGATGACGCGAGCGCATCGCAAGCGCACCTACCACAACACGGCGTTGCTGATGCCCGACGGGCGCGTGCTCGTCGGCGGCCATTCGCCGATCAACACGGCCTACGCATCGAACATCAACCTCGACAGTATCGGCCTGGCCAACTACGAAAGCCGCGACCCCTCCTTCGAGATCTATACCCCGCCCTACGCCATGCGCAGCGACCGGCCCGTGATCGAGAACGCGCCCACCGACCTCGAAACCAACGGCGACACCTTCACCATGACGGTGAGCAACCCGGCCGTGGATCAGGTCATGCTCATTCGCCGCACGGCCACCACGCACCTGGTCGACGGCGACCAACGCGCCGTGGAGCTGCCGATCGTCTCGCGTAGCGGCAACACGCTCACTGTGCAGATGACGGCGAATCCGGCCGTACTGCCCGCGGGCCAGTACATGCTGTTTGCGAGTTTCCAAGCCGCCGACGGCAAGCGCGTGCCGTCGGTGTCGACGCCGGTGGGCGTGGCCCCGAACCCGGCCGGCCAGGGTGAAATCAATCAGCCCGAACCGGCGGCCCCGGTTGCCGACGGCGAAGACAGCAAAGGACTGGTCGGCGGGCTGTTAGCTGGCGACGGCCTGCTGGGCAGCGGCCAGGCCGCAGACGACGTCTCGCCGATCATGCCGATCACCGATCTGCTGTCCGGTGTGACCAGCATCATTCCGGCACCGGGCGAGTTGATCGAGGGCGCGCCCGCGGTGGGTGAGGAACTCACCCAGGCCGGTAAGCGCGCCGCGGGCGTGGGCGTCGATACCGCCACGAGCCTGCCCGAAGCCGGAAAGGGTCTGGCCGAGGATCTCGGCGAAAGCGCCGGCAACAACGAGGCAGACGGCGAATGATGCGCTGTTTATCCGTACGCCGGCTCGTTGCGACGAGCCGGCACTTCACCCTGCTGATACTTCTGGGCGCGAGCGCGCTGGCCCACGGCCATGCCGGGCATTCCGGCAACGAAGACGACGCGACCGTGCGTGCCGTGCTCGATCCGCTGCCGGCCGAACTTGAGGGCGTACGGGTACAGCTGCGTCGTACCCTCGCCCCGCAGCTGCTCGTGGCCAATCCGGGCGAGCGACCGTTGACGATATTGGATGACAACGGCCGTGCGTTTCTGCGCATCGGCGACGGCGTTGTCGAAGCCGACCTGGGCGCCGCGGCGTTTCACCGCAGCAATACGCTCATGGCGCCGGGCACCTTCTCTGCCGATGCCTCTCGCGCACCGAACTGGCAGGTGGTCGAACCGGCCGCGAACTGGGGCTGGTTCGATTTGCGTCTGCGCACCGACACCGTCGCCGTAGCGGACACCGTTCGCCGGGAAGGCAAGAGCGCCGACGTCGGCGAATGGCGCATCCCCGTGCAATACGGGGATACACGCAGCGCCATCAGCGGCCGTTTTCAGTTCGTGCCCGAACCCACCGGCATTCCGGAGGCCCGTGTGACGAACGCATTGGCCTCGAACGTTGTGGTGCGCGCCATGAACGGCAGTGCACGGGCCGGGCTGTTCCTGTCCTATGCCGGCGACGCGGCGCTGGTGGTGCACGGCGCCGACGCCGAGCCCATGCTGCGCTTCGACAAGCGCGGCGTGGCGGTGAACCGGCATAGCACGACCTGGCAGCAGGCCGCGCCTGCCGGCGCGCCCGGCTACGAGGCCGGCAATGGCGTGAGTTGGGCCGAGATTTCGAGCCAGCCACGCTATGGCTGGGTCGATCCTCGTATCGGCCACCTCGGTGAGGTCGAGTCCGATGACAATGACAACGTGATAAAGCGCTGGTCGATCCCGGTGACGATAGGCGAACACGAGGATACGATCCAAGGCGTGACCGAATGGAAGCCGGTGGCGCCGATCGCCCGGGCGCCGTGAGCGCCGGCCGCCTCGCCATCGCGGCGTCACTGGCGCTGGCAATAAGCGCGGTCGCAAATGCGGCCGCCAAGACAGTCGAACTACATCGCCTCGGCCACGATGGGCCGAGCGCATCCGTCGGCGTCGTAACGTTCTCCGACACTGAACACGGGCTGCTGGTAACGCCCGATCTTCACGATCTCGAACCGCCCGGCTTGCACGGCGCCCATATCCATAGCCATGCCGACTGCGGCGCCGCAGCGAAACACGGGCACATGACGATAGGGGCCGCTGCCGGCGGCCATTACGACCCGCACGATACCGGCCGGCACGACGGCCCCTACGGTCAGGGTCATCTCGGCGATCTGCCCAATCTCGCGGTCGAGGCCGACGGTTCGGCGACCATCCCGGTTCTGGCACCACGCCTGAGCGTCGCCGATCTCGCCGGGCGCTCGATCATGATCCACGCGGGCGCCGACCGCTACCAGCACCACGCGGCGTCGAACCACACCCACGGCAAGGGCGGCGTACGCATGTACTGTGGCGTGATCGAATAGACGCGGGGCCGTTGCTTTACTGCCTGAGCTGGGGAACCGCTCGCGGGCGCAGCTACCTACAAGTCGAAGATAGTCAGGCCGGTAAGTGGTTCTCGCGGCGAGCCGTAGCCGACACGGCCGGCTTCTTGCGCCTGGCTATGGCGCTCGCGCTCTAGCCCGCAGCCGGCAACAGGGTCACCACCACCTCGCGATTATGCGGGGCGCTACGGTGCTCGTAGAGATAGATGCCCTGCCAGGTGCCCAGGTTGAGCGCGCCATCGGTGATGGGCACGGTCAGATCCATGCCGGTCAGAATGCTGCGAATATGGCCGGGCATGTCGTCGGGGCCTTCCATATCGTGCACGAACATCGGGTCGCCATCGGTCACGGCCTTGGCCATCCAGCGCTCCACGTCCTCGCGCACATCCGGATCGGCGTTTTCGCAGATCATCAGCGAGGCCGACGTGTGCCGAATGAATACATGGCATACGCCGGTCGCCACGCCCGCCTCGCGTACCACCGCGTTGACGTCGTCGGTGATATCCCGTGTCGAACGGCCGGGTGTCTGGAATGAAAGCGTGCGTTGCATGCGTTTAACCGTGGCGCCTTTCACCGGGATTACAAGGGCGTCGCACATGGGACATCTGTTGTCCGCAGATCGACGAGACAACCACGTTCCGCAGCAATACGAGCAACGCAGGAAAGCTGCGGCCGCGGAATACTGTCCGCAGATCGACGCAGATCTACACAGATGAAAACGGTTAATCGCGCGCGACAGGCTATCGCGCCTTCAGTCGTAAGGACAAATAGCGCCCGCTTCACGAAACAAACCACAGATTTCGCGAGTTACGCGGATTGAATACCGGGCCCTCAAATGCGCCAAGCTACCGGTCCAAACACGCCGAAAACATATGATTACTTGTATCTGCGTCGATCTGCGTCGATCTGCGGACAAACAAGCAAGCCGACCGTAGCGCGAACCCACAGACGAACATAGCCGGTGGTTCCTCGCGCCCCGCAAGATGACCCGCTTCCCGACAAGCGGGAAAGCCAGCCTGCGAAATTTGCGGCCGACAAACCGGCCGGCCGCGCTATTCCGCGAGCTTGGCCGCCATCATCTGATTGACTTCCTTCGGATTGGCCTTGCCTTTCGAGGCTTTCATGACCTGGCCGACGAGAAAGCCGATGACCTTGGTCTTGCCTTCGCGGTACTGCTGCACCTGATCCGGGTTGTCGGCGATGGCCTGGTCGACGAAGCCTTCGATTTCGCCGCTGTCGGTGATCTGCTTGAGGCCCTTGGCTTCGATGATCGCGTCGGCGGATTCGCCTTCGCCCTGAAACAGGGCTTCGAAGACATCCTTGCCGATCTTGCCGGAGATGGTGTTATCCGCCACGCGGGCGATCAGCCCGCCCAGTTGTTCGGCGCTCACCGGCGAATTGACGATCGCGAACCCTTCGCGATTGAGCGCGCCGGACAGGTCGCCCATGATCCAGTTCGCCGCCGGCTTGCCGTGCTTCGCCGCGTCGCCACCCACGGCCGCCACCGTGGCCTCGAAATATTTCGCCAGTGCACGCGACTGGGTTAGCGCGGCGGCATCGTCGCGGCCGAGCGCGTACTCGGCCATGAAGCGTTCGCGCTTGGCATCCGGCAGCTCGGGCAGATCCGCCCGCGCGGCCTCGACGAACGCGTCGTCGATGACCACCGGCAACAGATCCGGGTCCGGGAAGTAGCGATAATCGTGGGCTTCTTCCTTGCTGCGCATGGAGCGCGTTTCGTCGGCGTCGGGGTCGTAAAGCCGGGTTTCCTGAACTACCGTGCCGCCGGATTCGAGCACATCGATCTGGCGCTCGACCTCGAACTCGATCGCTTTTTCCAGAAAGCGGAAGGAGTTGACGTTCTTGGTTTCGGTACGGGTGCCGAACTCCGTCGAGCCGACCGGGCGTACCGAAACGTTGGCATCCACGCGAAACGAGCCTTCCTGCATGTTGCCGTCGCAGATGCCCAGATACTGAACCAGCGCATGCAGCTTGCGCGCATAGGCCACTGCCTCGGCCGCGCTGCGCATCTCCGGCTCGGACACGCATTCGACCAGCGGCGTGCCGGCGCGGTTGAGATCGATGCCCGTTTCGCGATCGAAAGCTTCGTGCAGCGACTTGCCGGCGTCTTCTTCCAGATGCGCACGGGTGATGCCCACCCGCTTTTCCGTGCCATCCGGCAACACGATATCCAAGTGACCATTGGCCACGATCGGCAGCTCGAACTGGCTGATCTGGTAGCCCTTGGGCGAGTCGGGATAGAAATAGTGCTTGCGCGCGAACACCGATTTCGGCGCGATATCTGCATCAATGGCCAGCCCGAACAGCGTGGCCATGCGAATGACCTGGCTGTTGATGACGGGCAGTACGCCGGGCAGCGCGATATCCACCGCGCTGGCCTGCGTGTTCGGCTCGGCGCCGTAAGCGGTCGGCGCGGTGGAAAAGATCTTGCTACGAGTCGCGAGCTGGATATGCACTTCCAGCCCGATCACGGTTTCCCAGGCCATTATTCGAACCCTGCCGGACGCTTGGTGTGCCAATCGGTGGACTGCTGGTAGGCATGGGCCGCACCGAGCAGCCGGGCCTCCTCGAACCAGGGGGCAAGCAGCTGCAGGCCCACCGGGAGTCCATCCACGAAGCCTGCCGGCACCGACATGCCGGGCAGCCCGGCCAGACTCGCCGGCAACGTGTACACGTCGTTGAGATACATCGACACCGGATCGTCGAGTTTTTCGCCGAGCTTGAAGGCCGGCGCCTGGGTCACGGGTGCGGCGATCAGATCGACCCCCTCGAAAGCCTGAATGAAGTCGCCCGCGATCAGCCGGCGCGTCTTCTGAGCCTTGAGATAATAGGCATCGTAATACCCTGCGGAGAGCACATAGGCGCCGATCATGATGCGGCGCTGCACCTCGCGACCGAAGCCCTCGCCACGCGAACGGGTATACAGATCTTCCAGATCCACCGGGTCGTCGCAGCGATAGCCATAGCGCACGCCGTCGTAACGGGCGAGATTGGAAGACGCCTCTGCGGGCGCCAGCACGTAGTAGGTCGATACCGCCAGATCGGTATGCGGCAGCGTGATCTCCACGATTTCGGCGCCGCGCGCCTCGAATTCGGCAATCGCCGTATCGATGACCTGGCGGCTGGCCGCGTCCAGCCCTTCGGCGAAATATTCTCTCGGCAGGCCGATCTTCATGCCCTTGAGAAAATCATCGCCCTGGCCGGCCAGCGCGTCGCTGTAATCGGGTACCGCGCGTTCGACGCTGGTGGAATCGCGCGCGTCGAAGCCGGCCATGGCCTGCAACACAGCGGCGCAATCCTCGGCCGAGCGCGCGAAACAGCCGCCCTGATCCAAGCTCGAGGCAAAGGCGATCATGCCGTAGCGCGACACGCGCCCGTAGGTGGGCTTGATGCCGGTCACACCACACAACGCGGCTGGCTGACGGATCGAGCCGCCGGTATCGGTGCCGGTGGCTGCCGGCACGAGGCCCGCCGCGACGGCCGCAGCCGACCCGCCCGAAGAGCCGCCCGGCACGTACTCCGTGTTCCAGGGATTGCGCACCGGACCATAGAAACTGGTTTCGTTGGACGAGCCCATGGCGAACTCATCCATATTCGTCTTGCCGAGCATCACGGTACCCGCGCCGGCCAGACGCTCGACCACGCCGGCATCGTAGGGCGCGACGAAGTTGTCGAGCATGCGCGAGCCGCAGCTGGTACGCACCCCCTGGGTACAGAAAATATCCTTGTGCGCGATCGGCAGGCCAGCCAGCGACGCGCCGGCCGCTTCGCCGTTGTCGATCGCGCCCGCACGCGCACGCGCCGGCTCGGCGCTACGGCTGATCAGCGTATTCAGCGCCGTGTCGTGGGCATCGATACGCGCGAGGAAATGGTCGGTCAGTTCGAGCGCGCCGATTTTTCTGGCGGCCAGATCGGCGACCAGTTCGCGAATACTGCGGATATCGCTCATTCGATCACCTTCGGCACGAGATACACACCATCGGCGACGGCGGGCGCGATCGCCTGGAAGGCGTCGCGCGTGGTCACCTCGACCGCCTCGTCGGCGCGCAGACGCGCGGCCAGATCCAGCGGGTGGGCCATGGGTTCCACATTAGTAGTATCGGCTTTTTCCAGGCTCGCGACCACGTCGAGAATATTCGACAACTCACCCGCATATTCGGCGATCTGGTCGTCATCGAGCCCCAAACGGGCCAGATGAGCCACATTGCGGACCTGATCTTCGCTCAGACTCACAGCAATTCTTCCAAGTAGTACATGGCGTGAAAACACAGCGGGCACCCGCCGCGCGGGGCTAAAACTAGCATAAGTGCCATGGCAGCCGTCGTCAGCGTTGCCGTTACGCAAGCCCGTTGCTAGCATTGCGCTCCTGAAGACCCTGTGACCTATTCACAGGGTCGCTTGCGCGCCGCCATGCAACTTCGCGGTGCCCGCCGCGCGTGTTGATCACGCGCTTTTTTGTACTTGCCCTCGGGTGTGCTTCACATGTTCGACAACTTTCGCGGCCTGTTTCTCAACGATCTCTCGATTGATCTGGGTACGGCCAATACGCTGATTTATGCGCGCGACCAGGGCATTGTGCTCAACGAACCCTCTGTGGTGGCCGTGCGCATGGACGCGCGCGGCGGCAAGCGTATCGAGGCCGTCGGCCACGACGCCAAGCGCATGCTCGGCCGTACGCCGAACCACATCACCACGATTCGTCCGCTCAAGGACGGCGTGATCGCGGATTTCACGGTCACGGAAAAGATGCTCCAGCACTTCATCCGCAAGGTGCACAAGAAGCGCATGTTGCGGCCGATGACGCGGGTGCTGGTCTGTGTGCCCTACGGCTCGACCCAGGTGGAACGCCGCGCGATTCGCGAGTCCGCCTCCAACGCTGGCGCACGCCGTGTATATCTGGTCGAGGAACCGGTGGCCGCAGCCATCGGCGCCGGCATTCCCATTGGCGAGGCACGCGGCTCGATGGTGCTGGATATCGGTGGTGGCACCTCGGAAGTGGCGGTGATCTCGCTTAACGGCATCGTCTATGCCGAATCCGTGCGCACCGGCGGCGACAAGTTCGACGAGGCGATCGTCAATTACGTACGCCGCCAGTACAACATGCTCATCGGCGAATCCACCGCCGAATCCATCAAACAGCAGATCGGCACCGCGTTCCCGGGCCATGAGGTCAAGGAAATCGAGGTGGTCGGGCGTCATCTGTCGGCAGGCGTGCCGCGCGCGTTCACGCTCAATTCCAACGAAGTGCTGGATGCGTTGCAGGAACCGCTGTCGAACATCACCAGCGCGGTGAAGCTGGCGCTGGAGTCCACCCCGCCGGAACTGGGCTCGGACGTCGCCGAGCGCGGCATCGTGCTGACCGGCGGCGGCGCGCTGCTGGCCGATCTGGACAAGCTGATTTCCGAGGAAACCGGCCTGCCGGTGATCGTCGCCGACGATCCGTTGACCTGTGTGGCCCGTGGCGGCGGCATTCTGCTGGAAATGATCGACCGCAAGACCGGCCAGCTGCTCGCGCTCGAATAAGACGGCGGTTCGTGGCCTTCTGGCTGCCACGACAGTTGCGAAGGCCCGTGCGCCAGCCTAATCTGGCGCGATAATTCGGTTTATTCCACGGTTTCAGGGGCGTTGAGTGCGCGGACTCGCCGAGGACGACAAATCATCGTTGCTGGGTCGCCGCATCACGCCGGGCCTTCGAATCGTCGCGATCGTGGTCATCTCCATTATCCTGATGATGGTCGACCACGCCACGACCTCACTTTCGCCGATTCGTAGCACGCTCGCGGTCGCGACCCAGCCGATCCAGATGATCGCCGAACTGCCCGGCGAGGTGGCCCACTATATGGGTCGCTATTTCGATCGCGGCCAGCTCATCGCCGACAACGAAGCCCTGGAGCAGAAAGTACTGCTGCTACAGGCGCGTTTGCAGCGCCTGGCCTCGCTACAGGCCGAGAACGAGCGTATTCGCGCCCTGCTCGCCTCGGCCAGCTCGCTGGACCAGAACGTGCTGATCGCGCGTATTCTGTCGGTCAGCCCCGATCCCTACCGGCATTACATCAAGCTCAACAAGGGCTCCACCGACGGCGTATTCGTCGGTCAGGCGCTGGTGGATGCCAATGGCATCATGGGCCAGGTCACCGATGTGACCCCCATGGGGTCGCGCGCGATCCTGATTACCGATGCCAACCACGGCATTCCGGTGGAAATCAACCGAACCGGCCTGCAGACCATTGCCCAGGGCAGCGGCAAGACCAACGAACTGCGCCTGCCGTTTCTGGCCAACAATGCGGATATCCAGGTCGGCGATCTGCTGGTGACCTCGGGCCTGGGCGGACGTTATCCGGCCGGCTATCCGGTCGCCGAGGTCACCAGCGTCGTGCATCAGCCGGGCGACGAGTTCCTGGATGTCGTCGCTACGCCGACCGCCCATCTCAATCGTGGCCGCGAAGTGCTGCTGGTCTGGACCGACAATACGACCGACCCGACCGCTCAGCCCGAGGCTGACAGCGCGGCCGCGGCCGATGGCAATGCGCGCGGCGACACACCGGCTCCATGATTATCGAGCGCCGCGTCAGCGGCCTGCTGATTCTCGCCACGCTCGGCGGCGCGCTGCTTCTTGCCCTGTTGCCATTGCCGGACACGCTCTCGGCGATCCGGCCGGCGATCTATCCGGCCACGGTACTGTTCTGGGTGCTCATGCAGCCGGCCAGCTTCGGTCTGCTGGCCGCCTGGGCCTGCGGTATCCTCATCGATGTCATCTACGGCACGCCGCTGGGCGAACATGGTCTGGCGCTGGCGCTGGCCGGTTATGCGGTCATTCGCATGCGCGAACTGCTGTGGACCTTGCCGATCTGGCAACAGGGCATCCTGTTGCTACCGGTTTTCATACTCTATGAGTTCGCGCTGTTCTGGATCGACGGCGTGGCCGGCGCCGAAGTCGATCAGTGGTGGCGCTGGCTACCCGTGGCCACGACGGTCCTGGTCTGGCCATTCTGGGCGGCATTGCTGGAACGCATCGCCGAATTAGAGGTCGGATAGTCCAGGGAATTCAAGATATCGGCGCTAAGCGTCTGATGCGACGGGTAAAGCCCTGTGCTGCCCGCCGTGCGAACCGACGACGCAGCCGGTTCGCGCCATACCGACACATCACACAGGGGCACGGGAGTCTTTAACGCCGCATGGTCACCGATAACGCCATCAAGAATCATGCTGCCGAACGGCGCATGTTTTTACTGCGCACCGCGATCGCGGGCGCGGCGATCATGGTGCTCGTGGGCGTGCTGCTGTTTCGCGTGGGTTTTCTGCAGGTTCTGCGCCACGGCTATTACGAAACCCGCTCGCAGGACAATCGCATGCGCGTGCAGGTGATGCCGCCGGTACGCGGGCTGATCTACGACCGCAATGGTGTCGTGCTTGCCGATAATCTGCCCGCCTATCGTCTGGAAATCGTGCCCGAACAGGTCGACGATCTCGATGCCACGCTCGACCGGCTGTCCACGATCGTGGAAATACGCGATGCCGACCGCCAGCGTTTTCGCGACCGGGTGGCCAAGACACCGCGTTTTCGCGGCGTGCCGATCCGGCTCAACCTCAGCCAGCGTGAGGTCGCACGCTTCGAGGTCAACCGCGGCGACTTTCCCGGGGTCGAGATTCGCGCGGGGCTGACCCGGCATTATCCGCTGGGCGACGTGGCCGCCCACCTGGTCGGCTATGTCGGCGGCATCACCCTGCAGGATCTGCGCCGGGTCGACGAAAAGCGCTATCGCGGCTCCAATCACATCGGCAAATCCGGCGTGGAATACAGCTACGAATCACGCCTGCACGGCGAACCCGGCTCGCGTGTGGTGGAAACCAACGCCAGCGGACGGGCACTGCGCGAGCTGGAAATGCATCGCCCGGTCGCCGGCGAAAGCCTGTTTCTGACTATCGATGCCCGGCTGCAGCGGGCCGCCTACGAAGCGCTGGGCGATCAGGACGGCGCCGTGGTGGCCATGGACCCGAAAACCGGCGGCCTGCTGGCTCTGGTATCCAAGCCCAGCTACAACCCGGACCTGTTCGTCGACGGCATCAGCCACAAGAACTATCAGCAGCTTATTGCCGACCCGCACAAGCCACTGTTCAACCGCGCCCTGCAAGGCCAGTATCCGCCCGGGTCCACGGTCAAGCCGGTGATGGCACTCGCCGGGCTGGAAACCGACCAGATCGCGGCCGACAAGCAGGTCTGGTGCCCCGGCTTTATCACCCTGCCGGGCAGCAACCATCGCTATCGCGACTGGAAGCGTTCCGGCCACGGCTGGGTGGACATGCCCGAGGCGATCTTTCGATCGTCGGACGTGTATTTCTACAAGCTCGGCCTGAAGCTGGGTATCGACAATATCCATCGCTACGGTGCGTTGTTCGGGCTGGGCTCGCGTACCGGCATCGACCTGCCGCGCGAGAATTCCGGCATCATGCCGTCTCGCGCCTGGAAAAACGGCACCCGCAATCAACCCTGGTTTCCCGGCGAAACCCTCAATACGATCATCGGTCAGGGCTTCATGACGACCACGCCGTTACAGCTGGCCCAGATGACCAGCCGCATCGCCGAACGCGGCGGCGGCTACAAACCGCACGTGCTGCGTAGCTGGCGCGATCCAATCGATGGCCAAATGCATCAGTCCAAGCCCACGCCCCTGCGCCCGATCACGCTCAACGATCCCGCGCACTGGGATGTCGTGATCAGCGGCATGCAGCAGGTGATCAGCAATCCGCGCGGCACCGCCCATTACTATGTGGGCAAGAACCTGGACTACAGCATTGCCGGCAAATCCGGTTCTGCCCAGGTCGCCAAGCTCGCCCAGAACCAGGCCGCGCCCGATCTCGAAGATGTCGAGCATCAGTTTCGCGACCATGCCCTGTTCATTGCCTTTGCGCCGATCGAGGACCCGGAGATCGCGGTTGCGGTGCTCGTCGAACACGGCGGCGGCGGATCGAGCGTGGCCGGTCCGGTCGCGCGCAAGGTCATCGATGCCTTTCGTAGTCAGCCACCGGTGTTGCAGGCCTCGACGGGGACGGGCGGATGAGCGCGAACGCCACCAACACCCCGTCGACACTTTCCGAATGGCTGGTCTACTGGCGTATCGACCTGCAATTGCTGGTTGCCCTGGCCTGCTGCGCCGCGCTGGGGCTGTTCGTGCTCTACAGCGCATCGGGTCAATCGACTTCGGTAGTCATCAATCAGGCCATCCGCCTGGGCATCGGCCTGCTGGGCATGATCGTGGTCGCCCAGATACCGCCGGAATGGTTTCGCGTGGCCGCGCCCTGGGTATTCGGCTTTGGCGTGTTTCTGCTCGTACTCGTGGTACTGCTGGGCGATACGGCCATGGGCGCGCGCCGCTGGCTTGATCTGGGCGTGGTGCGTTTTCAGCCCTCGGAGCTGATGAAGCTGGCCGCGCCGTTGACCGTGGCCGCCTATTTTCGGGATCGCAGTCTGCCGCCCAATCTCAAGGATGTCGGCGTCGGCGCATTGCTGATCGCGGTGCCGGTATTGCTGGTGGCCGACCAGCCGGATCTGGGTACGGCGTTGCTCATCGCCGCGGCCGGTAGTTTTGCGCTGTACTTTGCCGGGCTGCGCTGGCGCATCATCCTGCTGCTGGTGCTGGTGGCCGCCGCCGCAGCGCCGTTGCTGTGGTACAACATGCACGACTACCAGCAGGAACGGGTGCTCACCTTCCTCAACCCGGCGCGTGATCCCACCGGCGCCGGCTATCACATCTCGCAATCCAAGATCGCGATCGGCTCGGGCGGGCTGTTCGGCAAGGGCTGGCTCAACGGTAGCCAGGCGCATCTGAATTTCCTGCCGGAGTCGGATACCGACTTCGTATTCGCCGTATTCGCCGAAGAAACCGGCCTGTTCGGCGTGATCGCGCTGCTCGCGCTGTATTGCTTCATCGTCGCGCGTGGGCTGTATATCGCCCTCAAGAGCCAGGATACGTTTCAGCGTCTGGCCGCGGGCAGCCTGAGCCTGACATTCTTCATCTATGTATTCGTGAATATCGGCATGGTCGCCGGGCTGTTGCCCGTGGTCGGCGTGCCGTTACCGCTGATCAGCTACGGGGGCACCTCGATGGTAATCCTGCTGGCCTCGTTCGGCATTCTCATGTCTATCCACACCCATCGGAAACTGCTCGCCACATGACACGTTCCCTGATTGCGCTCGCACTGGCTGTGACCTGTGCGCCCATGATCGCGACCGCGGCGACCGGCAACTATGCCCAGCGCCCGGAAGGCCAGGCCCTGCTCGAGCGCCTGCAAGACACCGACGGTGTAGATATCGACGCCGCACGCGCCCTGCTCGAAGACGCGGAGTACCAGCCGAAGATCGTGGCCACGATGCGCAAGCCCGCCGAGCGCACGCTCACCTGGGCCGATTACCGGCCGATCTTTCTGCAGCCCGAACGCGCGCGCAAGGGCGCGGCGTATATCGAAAAGCATCGCGCACTGTTCGACGCCGCCGAGGCCGAATACGGCGTGCCGGCGAACATCATCGCCGCGATCGTGGGCGTGGAGACCAAATACGGCGCATTCATCGGCCGCGATCGTGTGCTCGATGCGCTGGCCACGCTCGGTTTCGACTATCCCGAACGCTCGGCTTATTTCGTCAAGGAACTCGAGAACTTCATCGTGCTCTGTGTCGAGGAAGACCTCGCCTGCGATCGCGAGATCGGCTCCTATGCCGGCGCCATGGGCCTGCCCCAGTTCATGCCGTCGAGCTATCGCGCCTATGCCGTGGACGGCAACGACAACGGCAAGCGCGATCTGTGGGAAGAGCCGGCCGATATCATCTATTCGGTCGCCAACTATCTGGCCGAACACGGCTGGCAGCGCGGTGCGCGCGTGGCCCTGCCGGCCTGGATCGGCGACGATGAAAACCTCGATGCGATCGAACGCAGCAAGCGCAAGCCCGCCTATCGCTGGGATGCGCTCGACCGTCTGGGCGTACGCGTGGACGACCCGCCGCCGGACAGTGCCCAGGTCGGGCTGCTCGAGTTCGCCGGCGCCCACGGCACCGAATACTGGCTCGGGCTGAATAATTTCTTCGTGATCACCACCTACAACCACAGTCCGTTGTATGCCATGGCGGTCTACCAACTCGGCCAGGAGATCGCCTACGCGCGTCAGCACGACGCCAGCGACGGCGAGTCGTCGCAATGATGCGCTGGCAGCCCACCCTGGCCCTGACCTGCGCGGCACTGATCGTAGCCGGCTGCGCGAGTCAGCCGCGCGGCAGTTCGAACACCAGCGCGTCCAGCCCGCAGGCCAGCAAGGGTGGCGGTTACTACCAGAACGACGGCCCGCCGGACGACGAGAACATCGATATCGATTCGATTCCCGATGCCGTGCCGCGCGACGAGCCTTATTCGCGCTATGGCAACCCGGCCAGCTACGAAGCGCTGGGCAAGACCTACTACGTGCTGCCCAGCGCCGCCGGCTTTACCCAGACCGGGCGCGCCAGTTGGTACGGCAAGCAGTTTCATGGCCGGCGCACCTCCAGCGGCGAGCCATACAACATGTTCAAGATGACTGCCGCGCACAAGCGCCTGCCGATCCCCAGCTATGTGCGGGTGACCAATCTGGATAACGGCAAACAGGCCATCGTGCGCGTCAACGACCGCGGCCCGTTCCACGACGGACGTATTATCGATTTGTCATATGTTGCCGCCCGGCGTCTGGGCGTGGTCGCCCATGGCAGCGTGCCGGTACGTATCGAAACCGTCACCCCGGCGAGCATGCGCGCAGAACAACGGGAGCGCAGCCCTAACACGCAAACGGCCGCGGCTACCCCGCCGCGGCGCCCGAGCGCCAGTGCACCGCGCGCCACGCCGGCCGCCAGCGCGCGCAGTGCGGCCGCTGCTAGCCCACCGGCACGCGCGATCAAGGTCGCCAATCGCATCGATTCGCCGGGTGCCGGCAACGCCGAGGGCACGCTGTATCTGCAGACCGGCGCCTTTGGCGATCCATCCAATGCGCAGCGGCTGCGTAAACGCCTGCAGCATGCCGGTTTTGCCGGTGTGTCGGTGGTCGAATCCAACGGCGCCAACACGATCTATCGCGTCCAGCTGGGCCCCTACGCCGATGAACGCACCCGCGCGCTGAACGGGCAGATCCTGCGCGAGCAGGGTTTTACTGCCCAGAAGGTCGATCGTTAGCCCGAAACCCTGCCAAAGCGCTAAACTGCCGCGCTTGGCGATTGTCCAAATTTGTCCTGTCAAAGAGCCGAAGTCGATGAGCCACGCGAAACGCCTGCTTTATTTCGTTTTTCTCCTCATGGTTACGGCCAGCGCGTTGGCCAAGCCGCTGCCGATCCCGGAGCCGCCGAGCCTGGATGCGCGCAGCTATATCCTGATCGATTTCGATTCGGGCCAGGTGCTGGCGGCCAAGAACGCCGAACAGCGTGTCGAACCGGCCAGCATCACCAAGTTGATGACGACCTATATCGTCTTCGACGAGCTCAAGAAGGGCAATATCTCGCCCGACGACAAGGTCACGATCAGCGAAAAAGCATGGCGCATGGGCGGCTCGAAGATGTTCATCGAGGTCGGCACCCAGGTATCGGTGGATGATCTGCTGCACGGCATGATCACCGCCTCGGGCAATGATGCGACTGTGGCACTGGCCGAATACGTGGCCGGCACCGAGTCCACCTTCGCCGATTACATGAACCAGTACGGCCGCGAAATCGGGCTGGAAAACAGCCATTTCGTGGATGCCAGCGGCTGGCCGCATGAAAACCACTACATGTCGGCCCACGATATCGCCCGCCTGCTGGGCGCGATCATTCGCGACTTCCCGGACCTGTATCAACAGTATTTCAACGAAAAGAAATTCACCTACAACGGTATCGAGCAGTACAACCGCAACTCGCTGCTGTGGTCGGACGACAGCGTGGACGGCGGCAAGACCGGGCATACCGAATCGGCCGGCTATTGCCTGTCGGCCTCGGCCAAGCGCGACGGCATGCGCACGATCGCGGTGGTCACCGGCACCAACTCCAACAACGCCCGTAAATCGCAGACCGCGGCCCTGCTCAACTACGGCTTCCGCTTCTATGAAAGCGGGCATCTGTTCGATGCCGGCAAGCAGATCGCCGAAGTCCGTGTCTGGAAAGGCGACGACACCATGCTGCCGGTGGTGGCCAAGGGCGCGGTCGACGTGGCCTTTCCGCGCGGCCAGCGCGATGCGCTGACCACGAGCGCCGAGCTGCCCTCCACCCTGCTCGCGCCGATCAAGAAAGGCGAACGGCTGGGCACGCTGGAAATCAAGTACGGCACGAAGACCCTGGCCCAGGTGCCACTTTATGCCGGCAAGGATATCGAGCGCGGCGGTATCTTCCGCCAGCTCACCGACGAAGTGATGATGATGTTCGAATAACCGGCCCTCCCGGCCAGCGAGCTGCCCATGACCACTGCATTCGTAAACGGGGAATTCCTGCCCCTCGAAGAAGCACGTATCTCCGTGCTCGATCGCGGCTTTCTGTTTGCCGACAGTGTTTACGAAGTAGTGCCGTTCTATGCCGGGCACGGCTTTCGCCTGGAGGCGCATCTGGAACGCCTGGAGCGCAGCCTGGCGCTGTTGCGCATGACCAACCCCTACGACCGGCCGCGCTGGCGCCAGATGATCGCGCGGCTGGTCGAAGCCAACGGCGGCGGGGATCTGGCGTTGTACGTACAGGTCAGCCGCGGTGCCCCGGAACGGCGCGATCATCGTATTCCGCGCGATGTCGCCCCGACCGTGGTCGCGTTCTGCCAGAGTCGCGCCCCGGTCGACCCGGCGATACTGGAAAACGGGATCGCCGCAATCACCCACGAGGACACGCGCTGGCGCTATTGCACGATCAAATCGACCTCGTTGCTGGCCAATGTGCTCGCCGCGGACGCGGCCCGCGGCCAGGAGGCCGGCGAAGCCCTGCTGGTACGTGATGACGCCGTGCAGGAAGGCACCTCATCGAATGTCTTCGCGGTGATCGACGGGCAACTTGTGACCCCGGCCCTGACCGATACGATCCTGCCGGGCATCACCCGGGCTGCCGTGCTCGAACTCGCGGCGCGCGAGGGCATCGATCATGCCGAGATCGACAGCCTGTCGGTTGGCGCCTTGCGTAAGGCCAGCGAAATCTGGGTGACATCGTCGATTCGCGAAATATTTGCTGTTACCTCGCTCGATGGCAAAACCGTAGGCAGCGGCAAGCCCGGCCCGCTCTGGACGCGTATGCAATCGGCGCTGCAAGCTATGGCCCATGACTGAACAAACGACCCTACTCGAATTCCCCTGCGAGTTTCCGATCAAGGCCTTCGGCAAGCACGCCGACGATTTCGAAGCGCATATCTATGCGCTCGTCCAGGCGCATGTGCCCGAACTCGAGCGCAGCGCGGTAACCGCGCGTGACAGCCGCGGTGGCAAGTATCTGGCGGTCACCGTGCATATCATCGCACGCAGCCAGGCCCATCTGGATGCCATCTACGGCGATCTGAGCAACGACGACGCCGTGCTGATGGCCCTCTAGCGATGGCTGAGCCCGTGATCGACATCACCCGCTTCGGCTGGGCGCCACAGCCGTACGAACCCGTCTGGCGGGCGATGCAGGATTTCGCCGACACCCGCGACGACGACACCCCCGACGCGCTCTGGCTGCTCAATCATGTACCGGTATTCACCCAGGGCAAGAACGGCCGTGCCGAACACGTGCTGGCCCCGGGCGATATTCCCGTGGTGCCGATCGATCGCGGCGGCCAGGTGACCTATCACGGCCCGGGTCAGATCATGGCTTATGTCATGGTCGACCTTCGGCGTCTGGGTATTGGCATTCGCAGTCTGGTCACGGCGCTGGAACAGGCGATGATCGCCACGCTCGCCGGCTACGATATCGACGCCTTCGCCAAACCCGATGCCCCCGGCGTTTATGTGGATGCAGCCAAGATCGGCTCCATCGGTCTGCGCGTGCGTCGCGGCACCAGCTATCACGGCCTGGCGCTGAACGTGGATATGGACCTCGAACCCTTCTCGCGTATCGATCCCTGCGGCTATCACGGGCTGGCCATGACCCAGGTCGCCGACCTCGGCGGGCCGAGCTCGCTGGATGTCGTCGCCACCGACCTCAGCACCCAGCTATGCCGCGCGCTCAATGTTCGTACCGGCGAGACGCTCGACGCCATGCCGATCTGATAGGCTGCGCGCAAGTTAAGTGCCTACGCTCCAATGAATCCAGACTCGTCCATGGCTGACTCTCGCGACCCGGTGTCCGACAACCTGGTGGAAGTGCGCGCGGTGCATTTTCGCATCGGCCAGCGCTTGATCTACGAATCGGTGGATCTGGATATCGCCCGTGGTCGTATTACCGCCATCATGGGTCCAAGCGGTACCGGCAAGACGACGCTGCTACGCCTGATCAGCGGTCAGTGGCGCCCGGCGTCGGGCAAGGTTTATTTCGACGGCCAGCATGTGGCCGGGCTGTCGCAGAACGATCTGTTCGAACAACGCAAGCGCATGGGCATGCTGTTTCAGTCCGGCGCGCTGCTGACCGATCTGTCGGTGTTCGACAACGTGGCCTTTCCGCTGCGCGAACATACGAAACTGCCCGAACGTCTGATCCGCGACATCGTACTCATGAAGCTCGAGGCCGTTGGGCTGCGCGGGGCGCGCAATCTCTATCCGGCCCAGTTGTCCGGCGGCATGGCCCGACGCGTCGCGCTCGCGCGTGCGATCGCGCTCGACCCCGAGATGATCATGTACGACGAGCCGTTTGCCGGCCAGGATCCGATTTCCATGGGTGTGCTGCTGCGCTTGATTCGCCGGCTCAACGACGTGCTCGGCCTGACCGCGATCGTGGTCAGCCATGACGTCAAGGAAACGCTCGGCATCGCCGACTATGTGTACGTGATTTCCGACGGCGCGGTCATCGACCACGGCACGCCGCAACAGATTCGTGATTCCAGTTCGAAATGGGTGCAACAGTTCATCCATGCCGAAGCCGACGGACCGGTGCCGTTTCATTATCAGACCGCCGAGGCCTACGCCGACGACCTGCTCGAGGCCGATCGCTCATGACTTCGTTGCAACGCGGTTTGACCACGGCCACCTCATGGGTCGCCGACCTGGGGCGCGGCGCGATATTTCTGCTGCGTATCCTCATGAGCCTGCCGTCGCTGGTGTTCAAGCCACGGCTGCTGATCGAGCAGATCTATTCGGTCGGCGTGCTGTCGCTGGTGATCGTCGTGGTCGCCGGTATTTTCGTGGGCATGGTGCTGGCCCTGTCAGGCTATCGTCTGCTGGTCGGCTTCGGCGCGGAAGAAGCGCTGGGCACCTCGGTCGCGCTGGTGGTCGTGCGCGAGCTCGGGCCTGTGGTCACCGGCCTGCTGTTCGCCGGACGTGCTGGCAGCGCGCTGGCGGCGGAAATCGGGCTCATGAAAGCCACCGACCAGCTCGCCGGCATGGAAATGATGGCGGTCGATCCGGTCAAGCGCATCATCGCCCCGCGTTTTCTGGCCGGCGTGATCGCCCTGCCCTTGCTGACATCGATATTCTGTGTGATGGCCATCGGTGCAGGCGGCGGCTATTTCGTCGGCGTCGACATGCTCGGCGTGGACGCGGGCTCCTACTGGTCGGGCATTCAGGCCAATGTGGATTTCGGCGAAGACATCATCAACATATTTCTGAAAAGCGGCGTTTTCGGTGCCATCATTACCTGGGTGGCGGTCTACCAGGGCTATCATGCGCCGCCTACGTCCGAGGGCGTGTCGCGGGCGACGACCAATACGGTCGTGATCGCGTCGCTGGCGATCCTCGGCGCCAATCTCATGCTCACTGCCGTGCTTTTCGGCAGTAATTAGGGTTCGTCTATGCAGTCTCGTGCAGTTGAGCTTCTGGTCGGTTTCTTCGTCTGCCTCGGTATCGCGGCGATCTTCATTCTGACCATGCGCGTGAGCAACCTCGCCGATACCAGCGATGTCGACAGCGGCTATACCGTCGTCGCCGCTTTCGACAACATCGGCGGGCTCAAGGTCGGCGCGCCGGTCAATCTGGCGGGCGTGCGCGTCGGTCGCGTGGGCGATATTTCGCTCAATCAGCAGACCTATCGTGCCGAAGCGCGCTTGCGCATCGGCGGCGAATACAAGATTCCCAAGGATTCGGACGCCTCCGTGCTGACCTCCGGTCTGCTGGGCGAACAGTATGTGGGCATCGGGCCCGGCGGTTCGCTCAAGAACATGAAGGACGGCGACGAATTCATTATCACCCAGGGCGCGGTCGTACTCGAAAACCTCATCGGCCAGTTCATGACCAGCATGGGTTCGGACAACAGCAACAACGGCAACAGTGGCGCCACCGGCGGCGGCAATAACAACAACGCATTGCCCGCGCCCTAAGGCACGGGCGCTCGCTTGTGCACAATCAATTCAGGGGCGATTAATCGCCCTGCACGATACTCGATGCCACTGATAACCATGGCAAGAACAACCTGCGAGGATTCGCAATGCTACGCATGACCCGCTCTTTCATCACTGCCATCGCCCTGGCGCTGCTCGTGCCCGCTCTGGCGCTGGCCGCCCCGACGCCGCCCGATCAGCTTGCGCGCCAGACGGTGGAAACCGTGCTGTCCAAGATGGAAGCACGGCGCGACGAACTGCGCCAGAATCCGCAGGAGCTCTATGCCCTGATCGACAAGGAGCTGGTACCGCTGGTCGACCTGCCCTATATGTCGCAGCTGGTGCTCGGGCGCGCTTGGCGCACAGCCACACCCGAGCAGCGCGAGCGCTTTCAGACCGCCTTCAAGAACATGCTCATCCGGACCTACGGTAACGGCCTGCTGAGCTTCGACGACAGCCAGGAAATCGAATACCAGCCGGTACGCGCGCCCGAAGGCGCCGAGGACGTAACTTTCCGCGCCACCGTCACCACCGACGACGGCCAGAAGACGCCCGTGACCTTCCAGCTGCATGTCGTCGACGGGGAATGGAAAATCTACGATGGCAGCGTAGGCAATCTGTCGTTCGTGACCAACTATCGGGGCCAGTTCAATTCGCAGATCCGAAACGGCGGCCTCGAACAGCTCATCGAGCGCATGGAAGCGCGCTACAACACCAGCAATTAATCGCGGATCAGGCTGCGTTCGAAGATGCACGAGCAAGACAGCAACGCCGGGCATATCCAATTGTCCGGCGAACTGGACGCGGCCACCGTGCCCTGGCGCCTGCGCGAGTCCGAAAACTGGTTCGAAAGCGGTCAGGAAACCGTGATCGACCTGTCGGGCGTCAAACGCGTCGATAGCGCCGGGGTCGCGCTGCTGCTGGAATGGGTACGCGATGCCCATGCCCGCCACGCCACGCTAAGCTTTATCAATGCCCCCGCCCAGATGCGCGCGATCATCGACTTCTGCGCGCTCAACGACGTCATTCGGCTACGCGCCACGGATTGATCCGGCGCGTGCGGACGCCCAAGTCCGCAACGCAACGCGAAAAGCGCAAGTAAGACGAGGTTGGCTCGCTGCGTCGCCTTTTGTTTGTCCGCGAATGAACGCCAATGAACGCAAATAAAGGCGGGATGGCCCGGCAATCAGTGGGCCAGACACGTTAAATAGCCCGCCGCAGGAAGCCGCCGTACCGGCGTTGCGTTTAAAAATGCGCTGTAGCCCTGGCCACCAAACGTGCGCATTTATTCACGGGGAAGGATTTTGTGCGGCGGCGCGCCGGCTGACGTAGCCGCGTGCTCGTACTCCTCCCGTCGTGTTTGGTCTGTGTGCTGTCGTCTATCGACAGCCGCAGACGATCGGCTGCGATTGATCTGCACATGAACCTATGGATGAACGACGCTGCGGCTGCGTGGCACTTATGGTTGCTAAGTGTACGAAGCCTGCCAGCGCCTGATCATATGCGCGTTCATTGGCGTTCATTCGCGGACAACAACCTGGGAAACGACGTCCGGGAGGAATGAAACGCGGTCCATCTATCGCCTTATATGGTTACGCGCTCACATCGATATTTGCGCTTTTCGCGTCTATTTGCGGATTAAGCACAGCCGACGACCCGTCACCAGCGCGAGCATCGCGGCCATACCCGGCTGCGGCCTTGTTTGGCAAAACGCCTGTCCGCGAATAAACGCCAATGAACGCGAATGTTTTTTGGGCCGGAAGGCGACGTACGAATAGCCTGCCGCGTGCCGCACCGACACGACCCGTCTGTTCGCGGCCCTTATTTGCGTTTATTGGCGGACCACGCCGACGCGATCGCCGCCGAGTGCCAAAAAGCGCTGCCCGCCAATCTCGCCCCACGGGCTCAGGCCGTGCTCGCGGGCACGTCCCGTCGCCGCGTTGCTTCATAAAAGGCCGGGCCTCGACTAAACGCCAACGCACGCGAACGTTTTTTAGCTAGCACAGCCGGCGGCACCCTGCGGGGGCTATTCGATGTGTCCGGCCTACCCATAGCTCAGCCAAGCTGCCTTTATTTGCGGTCATTCGCGTTTATTCGCGGACCAACAAAAAACGAGGCGGAAACAGTCCACCTCGTCTTCATTTGCGCTTTTCGCGTTCATTTGCGGACTGTTTCGCGCCGCTTAGTGAATCCCTTGGCACTAGTCGCGCGAAATACCCAGCGTTTCGATGTCGCGGATTTCGTCGAGCGCATCCGGATTGGCGATCGCCTCGGTATTGTCGATGCTCATGCCACGTAGCAGGCGCGCGACCGCGATTTCCACTTTCTTGCCGCTGCGCGTATACGGCAAGGCGCTGACTGCTTCGATCACACCGGGCATATGGCGCGGGCTGGCGTTTTCGCGCAGGCGCTGACGGATTTCGTTTTTGAGCGCGTCGTCGAGCGTATAGCCGTGATTGAGTACAACAAGCAGCACGATCCGGGCATCGTCGCCGTGGGGCTGGGCGACGACCATCGCATCGGCGATTTCGGCCATCGGCTCGATCTGGCGATAGATTTCGGCCGTGCCGATCCGTACGCCGCCGACATTGAGGGTCGCATCGCTGCGTCCATAGATGATCGCCCCGCCTGCGGCGGTAAACAGCACGAAATCGCCATGCGACCAGACGCCGTCGAAACGGGAGAAATAGGCCTCACGATAACGGCTGCCATCGGCATCGTTCCAGAACCCCACGGGCATGGACGGCAATGGCAGCGTACAGACCAGTTCACCGCATTCGTCGATAACCGGCTGACCTGCTTCATTGAAAGCCGCGGCCGCGACACCGAGCAGCCGGCACTGGATTTCGCCGCGGCGTACCGGCAACAACGGCGCACAGCCGACGAACGACGACACGATATCGGTGCCGCCGGAAATCGAGCCCAGCAGCACGTCCGCTTTCACCTGCGCATAGACCCAGTCGTAGTCGGCCGGCAGCAGGGGCGAGCCGGTGGAAAACAGCACGCGCAACGCGGATAGATCGTGGTTCGCGCCTGGCGCGATGTCGGCATTACGACAGCCAGCCAGCCATTTCGCGCTGGTGCCGAAATGGGTCACACCTTCGTGCTCGGCCACCTGCCAGAGCAGGTTCATATCCGGGTGCCCAGGATTGCCGTCATAGAGCACCAACTGCGCACCGGTGAGCAGTCCCGAGACATGCCAGTTCCACATCATCCAGCCACAGGTGGTGAAGTAGAAAAACACGTCGTCGCGACCAATATCGCCGTGCAGCATCAGCTCCTTGCTGTGCTGAAGCAGCGCGCCGCCCGCGCCGTGGACGATGCATTTGGGTGCGCCGGTCGTGCCCGATGAAAACAGGATATACACCGGGTGCTCGAAAGGCTGCGGCGTAAACGATGGCGTCGCGCCGCGATGCGCAGCCAGCGCATCGGCCCAGGCGGTAACCCGACTATCGTCAGGCGGTGTGAGTCCGCAGTTCGGCGTGACCAGCACATGGTTAATCGAGGGAATGCGTTCGCAGAGTGCGTCGATACGATCGCGGCGGTCGAAATCCTTGCCGCCGTAGCGATAGCCATCGACGGTAATCAATACGCGCGGCTCGATCTGGGCAAAGCGATCGACCAGCCCCGCTACGCCGAAATCCGGCGATGCCGACGACCAGATCGCACCGATGCTCGCACAGGCCAGCATGGCCACGATCGGCTCATGCGTATGCGCGACCACCCCGGCCACGCGATCGCCCGCGCCCACGCCGTGTGCAACCAGCCATGCCTCGAGCGCGCCGACCTGGGAGAGCAGTTCGCCGTAGCTCAGACGTGTCGTTTCGCGTGATTCCGACAGACCGACGATCGCGGTTTTGTCGGCATCGCCATGGATCGCCTCGCGCAGCAGATTCTCGGCAAAGTTCAGCCGGGCGCCGCCAAACCAGCGCGCACCGGGCATCGCGCGACTATCGAGGACCGTATTGCCGCGCGCCTCGGCGATCACGCCCGTGTAATCCCAGATGCTGGTCCAGAAATCCTCCAGCGCATCGATCGACCAGGCATGCAGGGCATCGTAGTCCGCGACCTCGGCGATGCCCTCGCGGGCGAGCCATTGCATATAGTCGTACATGCGGCTGGCGCGCATGCGCTCGGCACTGGGTTGATAGACAACGGGATTGGTTTCGCTCATGCGTCGATCCTTTCTGACGGCCTGCGGTCGCGTTCAGGTTACACCCGCGAAACGGTTGCGCATCGTATGCCGCGCCGCATCCTTGATACCGAGTGCATCCTCGCCGATGAGCACGCGCTGAACGTTTTCCGAGCCCTCGCCCACGGTGAGCATGTCGATATAGGACTGCAATCGCTGAACGGGATATTCCGCGGTCAAGGCATTGCCGCCAAACACTTCGCGGGCGACATCCACGGCCAGACGCGCGGCCTGCGTGGCGAAATACTTGCCGCGCGAGGCGACACGCGTGGACGTACGACCCTGATCCATCGTCCAGCCAATACGACGGGCCATCAGCCGCGCCGCCTCCACATGCACGGTGGCATCGGCGATACGCTGTTGAATGAGTTGATGCCGCGCGATCGGGCCGCCGCCGACCACACGCTCGTTGGCGTAGGCGATACTGGCATCCAGCGCGGCCTGGGCGAGACCGGTCAGCCGGGCGGAGACAGTCAGCCGGCCGAACTCCAGCGCGTTCATGGCAATAGCAAAGCCCTTGCCCTCTTCGCCGAGGCGATTCTCCACCGGCACCTCGAAGTCTTCGAGAAAGACCGTGCAGGAGCGCAAACTTTTCGACAGCCCCGGCATATCGATCGGCTGTGCGCTATAGCCTTCGAACTTCTTGGGCTCGACGATGAACGCGGTCACACCCTTGTGTGCCGGCTGCGCCGTGGCGTCGGTCTTGGCGAACAGCACGCCCACATCCGCCGCGTTGGAAAACGTGATCCACATCTTCGAGCCGTTGAGCACGTAGTGATCGCCCGAGCGACGTGCGGTCGTGCGCATGGCCCCGGCCGGGTCCGAGCCGCCCCCAGCCTCGGATAACGCGAACATACCGATCGCACGGCCACCGATCAGTTCGGGCACGAAGCGTTCGATCTGTGGCTGCGTGCCCCAGTTGTAGATCGTGTACGGGCAGGTCGCACACTGCATGTTCATCGCATAACCGTATGCCGGCGCGATACGCGAGATTTCCTCGGCGATGATGGACACTGCCATGAAACCCGCCTCGTTGCCGCCCAGTGATTCGGGAAACGGCGCACCGAAAAACCCCGCCTCGCCCATTTCCCGTATCAACGGATAGGGAAACTCGCCGCTGCGTTCGTACGCATCGGCCTCCGCAGTCAGCCGCCGTTGGGCGAAATCGGCGACCGCGTCGCCAAGCGCGACCAGTTCTTCGGGCAGATCGAAATGCATGGTTATCTCCTCTATGGCTCATCAAATTGGGCAGCAACAGCGAGATCTCGGGGAACGCCAGCAGCAGACCCAGAACCACGACCTCGACAAGTAGAAATGGCGCAACGCCGCGAAAACACTCGGCCAGGGGCACCCGCGTAACGCCAGAGGTCACGAACACGTTGAGTCCGAGTGGCGGCGTCACCAGGCCGATTTCGACAGTTTTGGTGATCACGATCCCGTACCAGATGCCGTCGAACCCCAGCTGGGTGATCAGCGCATGGGTAACCGGCACGGTGAGCACGAGGATCGCAATCTGGTCCATGAACATACCGAGCACGAGATAGATCAGCACCAGAACCGCGATGACCATCCAGGGCGCCATGCCCGCCGACTCAATGGCGTCGAACAGCGACTGCGTAGCCTGTGTCAGGGTGAGGAAATAACCGAACATCATCGCGCCGATGACGATGGTGACGATCATCACCGTGGTGCCCAGCGTATCCTCGATCGCGGCCACGAAACGGGCCCGGTCCATGCGACGCATGATCAGTGTGATCACGAGCGCAGCGGCCGCCCCCACGGCGCCAATCTCGGTCGGCGTGGCGGCACCGCCGTAAAGCCCACCGACCACCAGCAGCATCAGCAAAAGAACCGGCCAGACCGGCAGCAATGCCCGCGTGGCGGCGCGCACGTCAAACTGCGGTTGCGCCGGCATCTTTTCCGGATGGCGCGAGGCGATCCAGAAGATGGTCACGATATAGCCAGCCGCGGTCAGCACGCCCGGCAACAGGCCCGCGATAAGCAGCTTGCCAACCGACAGTTCGGTGAGAATGCCGTAGATGATCAGCACGATGCTCGGCGGGATCATGATCGCCAGCGTGCCCGAGATCGCGATGATGCCTACCGCGACGCGCCGGTCGTAGCCGACTTCGCGCATCGACGGAAACGCGGCTGCCGACATGGTCGCCGAACTGGCCGTGCTCGATCCAATGATGGCGGCCATGAAGGCACTGGCCATCACACAAGCCACGCCCAATCCACCGCGCAGCCGGCCGAGCCACATGTCGCTGGCCTTGATGATGTCGCGCGCCATGCCGGACTGGGCCATGAATTGTGCCAGCAGTACATACATCGGAATGGTGAGAAAGACATACGATGCCGACACGCTGTGATAGACATCGGCCAGATAGCTGGCAACGAACGACTCGCCGCCGACCAGATACAACCCGACCGTGGCCGCGATCATCATGGCGAACGCGATCGGCATTTCCATGAGCAGCAGCACGATCAGCACGGCCACACCAATGAACACCGTCATGGAGCATCACCGTTTTCGGAAATATCGTGTGCGTCGTGTGTCCGCTCGTCCCCGCTGTCGACCGGCCGGTCCAGATTGCCAAGCCGCAGCAACGCCTCCGTGACCAGTCGTAAGGCAAGCATCGCGCAGCCGATGGGTACCCAGATGGTTGACAGCCAGACGGGCCAGTCGATCACGCCGAACATCGCGTCGCCGCCGACAAACTTGTCCCAGGTACGCGCGCCGGAAAACCAGGCGATGGTGATGAGCACAGCGGCGGCCACCAGCGCGTTGAACACGTGCAGCAGGTTGTGTGAACGCACGCCCAACAACCGACCGACGACCGAGAGCTTGATGAACGCACCGCGACGCAGGCACCACGGCAAGCCAAGCGTGGCAACCATCACCATCAGGTAATTCGTGGTGAGTTCGAACTGAAAGGTCAGCGGCGCGTTGAACAGGTAACGCGCGATCACATCGATGCTGACCAGCGCCATCATCGCGATGAGTGCGACCCCTGCAAGCCAGAACAATGTGATATCCACCCCCTGGTGAATTCTTTCAAGCATCGACATACCCCTCTATTCGAAGGTGAGAGAAGTCAACGCCTCAGCGACCGGCCTGGACTTCTGCCAAAGCCGACTCATAGGCGTCGATGACCGCCTGACCGTCCAGCCCACGCCCTGCCATGCGTTTCACCCAGGCCTGCTGGGCTGCCTGATATTTGGGTTCGAGTGCCTCGCGCATCGATTCAGGCAGTTCATAGACCGCCATGCCCTGGTCGCGGAATTCGGCGAGATCGGTCTGAACCTCTGCTTCGATCACTTTTGCGAGATGGACAGTGGTGTCGTCGCCGGCCTCATCGACTGCTTTTCGCTAGCTTTCACTCAAGCCGTCGTAGGTCTTCTTGTCCATGGCAACGGTAATGCCGAAGCTGCCGAAGCGACCATTCGTGCTCAGGCTCCTGGTCACTTCGTTGACCTTGTAAGGCGCAATACTGGTCACTGGCAGCACCGTGCCGTCGAGCGTGCCGCGCTGGATCGCGAGATAGGCATCGGGTGCCGCCATGGATACCGGGTTGGCGCCAACTGCCTGGACCACCAGATTGAGACTGCCCGTCGAGCGCAGCTTGAGACCCCTGAGATCGGCAAGGTCGCTGACCGGCCCACGCTTGAGCACAAGCTGATACGGCGGCAGCATCACGGCATAGATCGGCACCACGCCGTTATCCAGATATTCCTGACGCAATGGGGTATCGTTTTTGAGCAGCTGCCAGTACGCTTGGCTGGCATTGACCGTATCGCGGACTTCGCCCGGCAGCATCAATGCCCCGTTGAGCGGTAGTTCGTCGCTGACATAACCGGTGCCGATATAGCCGGCCTGGATCACACCGTCCTCGATCTTCTGCAGGATCTCGCCGGCCTTGGCCAGCTGTTCGGCCGGAAAGTGGCGAAAATCGATTTCGCCGTCGGTCAATGTCTCGACCCGCTTCATCCACCGCTGCGTACCGTCAGTGGACAGCGTATGAGATAGCGGAAACGAATCGGCGAACATGAGGGTGCGCGCCTGGGCCGGCAGGCAGCCTGCCGCAACGAGCACACACAACGCGGCCACACGGGCCGATTTCGCCATCGATTTCTTATACACGGCATCTCCTCCGTTTTGTGTAGCGGCCGCCCGGCTTTCTCGAGAGTCGGTGCGGACACTGAAAAATCCGGCCGTGATTCGGCCGTCATCGCTCAGTCACGGCGCTCCAGTGCCGATTCGATACGCGCACGCGCCTGCATGAGCATCGGGATGTAGGTGTTCTCGAATTCCTGCATCGGTACGGCCTGTGCGAGACCGATCACATTGAAGGCGCACATCACGCGACCCTGGTGCATGACCGGAACCGCAGCCGCGCGAATGGTGGCCACCGATTCGCGCTCGTTGATCGCGTAGCCGCGTTCGCGCGTGCGGGTGATCAACGCATCCAGCGCCTGCGCATCCTGGGCACTGCGCTCTTCCGGGTCATCGCTGGCCAGCAGCGTCTCGATGATCGTTGCGCGCTCATCGGCCTCGCAGAACGACAGATAGACACGACCGATGGCGGTCAGCATCACCGATACCCGCGTGCCGATCTTGCGATTGACCGAAAAACTCCCCGGCCGTCGATTGGTATCCGCAATCACCATTTTGCCGGCCTGATAGAAGGCCAGATCCGATGGCCAGCCGGTCGCCTCCCGCAACTCCTGAAGTATCGGCGCGGCTGTCGCGATCAACGCCTCGTCGGCTTCGTAGTTGTTCGACAGCGACAGTGTGCGGGCGGCTACCAGGTATTCCCGTCCGTCCGGCGTCATCGTCACATAGCCGCCATGACGCAACGTATCCAGCACGCGTAGCACGGTCGCCTTGGGCAACCCGGTTGCAGTCTGGATATCGGTCAAACGCACGGGCCCCAGCCGGTTGACCGTTTCGAGGATTTTCAGCCCTCGCATCAATGCCGTAATAGGCGCGTATGCCAAGTTTCACCTAGTGAACCATTGTTTCAAAAATTATTGCAGCTAAAAAAGAATCGTGCAAGACTCGGCTTCGAAACAGCCGAGCCGGTGCGCACGCATACCTGATCGCCGCCGGGTCTGATCGAATCGCAGGGATTTCGAATGTTCGAATTGTTGAAAGGCATTACGGTGCTCGACCTGAGCACGGTCGTGTTCGGCCCGTTCGCCTCGCAAATGCTGGCGGACTTCGGTGCCGACGTAATCAAGATCGAACCGCCCGACGGCGACATCTTTCGTGCGGCCGCACCGGCGCGCAGCTCCCGCATGGGCGCGGGTTATCTCAACCTCAATCGCAACAAGCGATCGATATCCCTGGATCTGAAGACCGCCGAGGGGCAGGCGACGCTCGATCGGCTGGTCGCGGATGCCGACGTGTTTCTGCACAACATGCGCCCGCAAGCGATCGAGAAACTCGATCTGGGCTACGAGCGGCTGGGCGCACTCAACGACCGGCTGATCTATTGTGCAGCGGTGGGGTTTGGCAGCGACGGCCCGTATGCGAACGATCCGGCCTATGACGATGTCATCCAATCCATGACCGGCTTCGCCTCGATGAATATCGCCCCAGCCGCCGAACCGCAGCTGTTGCCCACCATCCTCACCGACAAGGTGGCCGGATTGTATGCACTGGCCGGCATCCTCGGCGCGCTACTTTCGCGCGAACGTACCGGCCAAGGCATGGCCGTAGAGGCGGCGATGTTCGAAAGCCTGGCGTCGTTCATGCTCGTCGAGCATCTATCCGGGCACGTCTTCGAGCCGCCCGAGGGCACGCTGCGCTACGACCGCCTCACCTCGCCGCATCGACGGCCGTATCGTACTGCCGATGGCCATATCGCGGCGCTGCCGTATTCCACCCGCCACTGGGAACGATTCCTGCGCCTGATCGGCCGTGACGATCTCGCCGATGCGGACTGGGTACGCGATCCGTCGCTGCGCAGCCAACGTATTGGCGAACTGTATGCGGTGCTTGGCGAGGCCATGCCCGCGCGCACGTCCACCGAATGGCTGGCCGAATTCAGGCGCCTGGATATTCCCTGCGGACCGGTCAACCGCCTGGAAGATCTGCTCGACGATCCGCATCTCGCCGCGGTCGGCTTTTTCCAGCGGGTCGCGCATCCCAGCGAAGGCGCCATCAACACCATTCGCCAACCGTTACGATTCATCGATGCCCCCACCCGGCCCGACACCCCGGCACCGCAGCTAGGCATCGATGGCCGTACGGTACTGCACGACTACGGCATGGACGATGCCACCATCGATGCGCTGGTGGCCGCCGGCGCGCTGCGTCTGCCCAACGAATAAGCCAGGAGAGCCTGATGCCCGGTCTGTATTTCGAACAGTTTCACGAAGGCCAGCGTTTCGAGCACGAGCTCACCCGCACCGTGACCGAGGCCGACAACATGTGGTTCTGCGGCATGACCATGAATCCGCAGCCGCTGCATATCGACCGCGACTTCGCCGCGCAGACCGAGTTCGGCCAGCCGCTGGTCAACAGCCTCTTCACGCTCGGGCTGATGATCGGCATTTCGGTGAACGACACCACGCTGGGCACCACGGTGGCTAATCTCGGCATGAGCGACACGCGTTTTCCGGCGCCGCTGTTTCATGGCGATACCGTGCATGTGGTCACCGAAGTCGCCGGTCTGCGCGAAAGCCGTTCGCGCCCCGAAGTCGGCATCGTCGATTTCATCCATCGTGCGTTCAAGCAAGACGGCACGGAAGTGGCCAACTGTCGGCGCCAGGCGATGATGCGCCGTATGCCCACACAGGCCTCGACATGAACACGCCCACCATCGGCCCGCGCTCGTATCTGTTCGTGCCAGGCGATTCGGCGCACAAGATGGCCAAGGCGTTCGAATCGGGCGCCGAGGCGCTGATTCTGGATCTGGAGGATTCCGTCGCGCCCGCTCGCAAGCACGAAGCGCTGGCAACCACGGTCGAATTTCTTCAATCTCGCGACTCGCACGCGAGCGGCCCCGCGCTCTGGGTACGGGTGAACGCCAGCGATCCGGCGCAAGCGCTAACCGAGCTTGCAGGCCTACCGCTGGCCCGCGTTGCCGGTATCGTCCATCCGAAGCTGGAATGCCACGCACAGCTGGAACGCATGGGCACCTGGCTGGACGCGCTGGAAGCACGCGACGCCCTGGACCGCGACCCGATCGGCATCGTCGGCATCATCACCGAAAGTCCGGCAGCGGTCGTGGGCGAACAGGCCGCAAGCCTGGCCCGTGGCCATGCACGGCTACGTGGCTATAGCTGGGGCATGGAGGATATGTCGGCCGCCCTGGCGCGACCGCCGATTGCCGGCACGACCGACGCCCATGCCGCACTCACCGCCGCTATGCAGCGCCACTGCTTGCTCATGGCCACGGCCGCCGGCGTCGAACCCATCGACGCGATCAGCGCCAACTTTCGTGATCTCGACGCCCTGGAACGCGAATGCGACTATGCCCGCGAACTGGGTTTTACCGCGAAGATGGCCATCCACCCGGCCCAGCTCGACACGCTGCACCGCGGACTCGCGCCGAGTGTGGCCGCCCTGGATTGGGCGACGCGAGTCCAGGCACTGGTCGATGAAAATCCCGATACGGCCGCGTTTCAACTCGACGGACGCATGGTCGACCAGCCGCATTTCGATGTGGCCCGCCGTATCCTCGCCCGTGCGCGCGGATCGTCGACATAGCGCCACGCGCGAATCGAATCGCTGACGTCTGCGTTTTACTCGACTTCGCTCACGAAAAGAATCTTGTCCGCGAAATAACGCTGATTATGTATGAAACTCAGTGGGACGCCCTCAAGCAAGCAGGTTGTCCGCAGATGAACGCCAAGACACGCAAATGCAAGTCAGCGACGCGCGGCGTGGTATCGCCATGACAGCCACATAGACAGCCGTATTCCGCGCCGCTGTATCGGCGTGGCGCTTGAAACAGTGATGCCGCCAAGCCTGCCAACGCCGAATTACATTCGCGTTTATTGGCGTTTATTCGCGGACAAAGATCTTGTGACGCAACGCTTTCCCTGTATGGCTATGCAAATAAACCGAGCTTGGTTTGCGGGCCATTCGCCGGCCTGCGGTGGCACCGAGGTATAACGCGGCAGGCCAGATTGAAACGTCGTTTCATTCGAATTGCGACGGTGCGTGCACCGTGCAAGACTTCGCAGCACAACGATTACAACCCGCCGGCCATAAACGGCCGTTGCTGCACGAGGAGATTCCATGTCGACCTACGTCCCGACCACGGCCATCGACGAATTCGGCACCCTGCCCGGCCGTGTGCATGAACACGCGAGTGCCCGGCCCGAGGCTGTTGCGCTGATCGACGCCGAAAACAGCGTTACGTACGGCGAACTGGATGGGCTTGTCGATCGTGCGGTCGCCGCGCTCCAGCGCGACGGCTTCACGCCGGGCGACGTTGTCGCCCTGTGCGCCGCGAACAGCATCGACTATGTCGTGGTTATGCTCGCCGCGCTACGCGCCGGCGGCTCGTTTGCGCCGCTGGCGCCGTCGAGTACCGCCGAGGCCCTCGGCCTGATGCTCGACAACAGCGGCGCGCGCTTCGCCTTCGTCGACGACTATGGCCGCAATGCCCAGCCCGCACTCGCCGAGCGCACACAGATCCAGCCGGTAGGCATTAACGGCGAAACGGCTTATACCCCGTTCGGCCAGTGGCTGGGCGCGTACAACGCCACACCCGAGCCGGTCGAACCCGATCCGGACACGATCTTCAACATCATCTATTCCTCCGGCACCACCGGCGCGCCCAAGGGCATCGTACATACCAACCGCCTGCGCTGGCCGCAGATCGCCGGCGGCGTGGTCAAGCTCTACGACGAAAGCTCGGTCACGCTGGTCTCCACGCCGCTGTATTCGAATACCACGCTGGTGAGCTTCATGCCCGCGCTGGCCGCCGGCGGTATACTCGTGCTCATGCCCAAGTTCGATGCCGGGCGTTTTCTGGCGCTCGCCGAACAGCACCACGTCACCCATGCCATGCTCGTGCCCGTGCAGTACCGGCGCCTGCTCGATCATCCCGACTTCGACCATACCGATCTGTCGAGCTTTCAGATCAAGTGCTGTACCAGCTCGCCGTTCGGCGCCGACGTGAAGGCCGAAGTGCTCGAACGCTGGCCGGGCGGGCTGCTGGAGTTCTATGGCATGACCGAAGGCGGCGGCAGCTGCATGCTGGTCGCCCACGAGCATCCGGACAAGCTGCATACCGTAGGCCAGCCCATGCCGGGCCACGAGCTGCGCATCATCAACGAAGACGGCATCGAGATCGAGCGCAGCCGCGTGGGCGAAATCGTCGGCCATTCCGGCTTCATCATGCGCGGCTATCACGGCGACGCCGAGCGTACCCGGGCGACCGAATGGTACGAGCCCGAGACCGGCGCCCGCTTCATTCGGACCGGCGATATCGGTTATTTCGACGAGGATGGGTTCCTGAATATCGTCGGCCGCGCCAAGGAAACCATCATCTCCGGCGGCTTCAATATCTTTCCCAGCGATATCGAGGCCGTGCTGCGCGAACACGAGGCCCTGGCCGACGTGGCCGTATTCGGCGTGGACAGCGCACAGTGGGGCGAAACGCCCGTGGCCTTTGTGACCCTCGCCCCGGGCGCGGATATCGACGCCGAATCGATTCAGGCCTGGGCCAACGAACGGCTGGGCAAGTTCCAGCGTCTGAGCGATACTCGGGTGGTGGATGCGGTGCCACGCAACGCGATCGGCAAGGTGTCGCGCAAGGACTTGCGCCGCATCTACAGCGAAAACGCCTAACCGTCGGCTTCGAGGCGTTTCCCCAGCGCAGTCGCCGCATCTTCGACATAACCCAGGCGACGATAGAACGCCAAAGCCTGGGTATTGCCGTCGCGGATCATGAGGTTGATTTTCGGGCAGCCGCGCTCGCGCAACGCCTTTTCGGCGTGCGCCATGAGCCGGCGCCCGACGCCCTGGCGCTGGCAGCCCGGCGCGACCGCCAGATAGTTGATCCAGCCACGATGGCCTTCATAGCCGATCATGATGCTGGCCACGATTTCGTCGCCGCGCTCGCCGACAACGAGTAGCTCAGGATCGACGGCCAGTTTGCGCTCGATATCGCGATACGGGTCGTTCCAGGGCCGTGTCAGCCCGCACACCTGCCACAGGGCCACCAGCGCATCCGTGTCGCTGCGTCGAAAGGCACGCAACGACAGCTGCGCTTCGGGCGCCATGCCGCCTAGCCGACGAAACGCCGGGCGTTGCCGAACAGCCGTGCCCAGGGGCTGAGCTCGCCCCAGCCCTTCGGCGCCCAGGACAGGTTCACGCTGCGGGTCACGCGTTCGGGATGCGGCATGGTGATGAACACACGCCCGTCGGCATTGCACAGGCCGGTCACGCCGCCGGGCGAGCCGTTGGGGTTGGCCGGGTAGCGCGTTGCTGGCGCGCCGCGCCCGTCGACATAGCGCATGCCTACCTGACCGTTGGCCGCGAGCATGTCCAGATCGTTGGCATCGGCGAATTCGGCCCGGCCTTCGCCGTGGGCCACCGCGATCGGCACGCGCGTGCCGGCCATGCCGTCGAGCAGCACAGCCTTGGATTCGAGGATTTCCACGCTGCTGGTCCGCCCTTCGAACTGGCGCGAGGCGTTGGCCACGAAACGCGGCCAGTGATCGGTGCCGGGGATGATCTCGGCCAGTGCGGCCAGCATCTGGCAGCCGTTGCACACGCCGAGCGTGAAGGTTTCCTCCCGCTCGAAGAAATCGGCAAAGGCCGCACGCGCACCGGCATTGAACAGGATCGATTTCGCCCAGCCCTGACCGGCGCCGAGCACGTCGCCATAGGAGAAACCGCCACAGGCGGCCAGTCCCTGCATATCCGACAGATCGCGACCGGCCGCGATCTCGCTCATATGCACGTCGACGGCCTCGAAGCCGGCCCGCGAGAACGCCCAGGCCATTTCGTTATGGCCGTTCACGCCCTGCTCGCGCAGGATGGCGACCCGCGGACGCGTGGTATTCACGAACGGCGCGGCCACGTCGTCGCTCAAGTCGAACGCGGGCTCGGCGGCCAGGCCCGGATCGGCGTCGTCGAGCAGGGCCTCAAAGGCCTCGTCGGCGCTGGCCGGGTCGTCGCGCAGTCGGGCCATGGCATGACTGGTCGCGGCCCAGCTGCGTTCGAGCGCGGCGCGCGTGTTCTTGTAAATCGTCTGGCCTGCATGACGTACGACCAGGCCCGGCTCGGCGGTGACCGTGCCGATCGCATGCGCGGTCAAACCGGCAGCGCGCAGCTCGCCGACCACGACCGAGGCATCGTCCGCCCCCACCTGGAGCACGGCACCCAGTTCCTCGTTGAACAGAGCTGCCAGCGCATCGTCGCCGAGATCGTCGAGGGCGATATCCGCGCCGACGCGGCCGGCGAACACCATTTCGGCAACACAGGCCAGCAGCCCGCCGTCGCTGCGGTCGTGGTAGGCCTTGATGCGGTTCTCGCTCGCCAGGCGCTGGATGACGCCAAAGAACTGGCGCAGCTGCTTGGGCTGGTCCAGATCGGGGGCGATGTTGCCGAGCGCACCATACGCCTGGGCGAAGGCCGAGCCGCCGAGGCGGTTCTTACCGTTGCCCAGATCGGCGAGCACCAGCGCGGTCCTGGCTTCGCTCGGCGCCACGAGCTGCGGCGTGAGCGTCGCACGGGCCGCGCCCACCGGCGCGAAGGCCGATACGATCAGCGACAGCGGCGCGCTCATGCGGCGTTCGTTGCCGTCGTCGTCGCGCCAGACGCTGCGCATGGACAGCGAATCCTTACCCACCGGAATCGCCAGGCCCAGTTCGCTGCAGAGCTGTTCGCCGACCGCCTGCACGGTGTCGTATAGCCGGGCGTCTTCGCCCGGCTCGCCGCAGGCCGCCATCCAGTTGGCCGAGAGGCGGATATCGGTGAGCTTGTCGATACGCGCCGCGGCGATATTCGTCACCGCTTCGGCCACGGCCATACGACCCGAAGCCGGGGCATCGATCAGGGCCAGCGGCGTGCGCTCACCCATGGCCATGGCTTCGCCGGTGTCGCCGGTAAAGCCCGTGGTGGTCACGGCTACATCAGCGACCGGCACCTGCCAGGGCCCAACCATCTGGTCGCGGGCAGTCATGCCGCCCACGCTGCGATCGCCAATGGTGATCAGAAACGCCTTGCTGGCCACGCTCGGCACGCGCAGCACGCGCTCGACGGCCTCGGCAACATCAATCCCGCTATGATCCCAGGCCGCCAGATCGAGATTCTGGTGCGCAACGTCGCGCTGCATCTGCGGCGTGCGCCCGAGCAGCACGCCCATGGGCATGTCCACCGGATAGCGCGCATCATCGCGGTCGGCTTCTTCGTCTTCGACGGTCAGCTGGGGCTCGGCGGTGGCGGTGCCGACCACGGCATAGGGGCAACGCTCGCGGGCACAGAGCGCTTCGAACGCATCGAGCTGGTCGGCCGCGATCGCCAGCACGTAGCGCTCCTGCGATTCGTTGCACCAGATTTCCATCGGCGAAAGGCTCACGTCGGCCGCGTCCACGTCGCGCAGGCGAATACGCCCGCCGCGATCGTCGGCATCGATGATCTCGGGCAACGCATTGGACAGCCCGCCCGCGCCCACGTCGTGAATGGAGGCGATGGGGTTGGCTGCACCGAGTGCGATACAGCCTTCGACCACTTCCTGACAGCGGCGCTCCATTTCCGGATTGGCGCGCTGCACGGAGGCAAAATCCAGCTCGGCCGACGAGGTGCCGCTGGCCATGGATGAAGCCGCCCCGCCGCCCAGGCCGATAAGCATGGCCGGGCCGCCCAGCACGATCAGTGCGGCATCGACCGGTACGGCATGTTTTTCCACGTCGTCGGGGCGGACGTTGCCCATGCCGCCGGCGATCATGATGGGCTTGTGATAGCCGCGTACGCCCGTGGCGTCGGATTCGTACTGGAAGCTGCGGAAATAGCCGCCCAGCGCCGGCCGGCCGAATTCGTTGTTGTAGCGCGCCGCGCCGATCGGGGCGTCGCGCATGATCTCCAGGGGCGTGGCGATCGTGGCCGGGCGGGCGTCGTCGGTTTCCCAGGGCTGGATATCGCCCGGCAGACGCAGATCGGAGACCGAAAAACCGGTGAGCCCGGCCTTGGGCTTGCCGCCGCGCCCGGTCGCGGCTTCGTCGCGAATCTCGCCGCCCGCGCCCGTGGCTGCACCCGGGTTCGGGGCGATCGCGGTCGGGTGGTTATGCGTTTCCACCTTCATGAGCAGGTGCACGGGTTCTTCGTGCAGGCGATAGACGCGATCCGTGCCCACCAGCTGACGTGTGGCGACATGCCCTTCGACAACCGCCGCGTTGTCGCGATAGGCCGAGAGCACGCCCTGCGGGGCCGCGCGATGCGAATCGCGGATCATGTCGAACAGCGACTTGGCGCGGGTTTCGCCGTCGATGGTGAATTCGGCGTTGAATATCTTGTGTCGGCAGTGCTCGGAGTTGATCTGGCCGAACATCATCAGCTCGACGTCGGTGGGGTCGCGATCGAGCGCGCGATACTGTTGGGCGAGGTATTCGATTTCCTCGTCGGCCAGCGCCAGGCCCCAGTCGCGATTGGCGGTCTGCAGCGCGGTCACGCCCTGATCGGCCAGCGGCACGCGGCGCAGCCCGCGCCGGGCCAGCGTGTCGAACAGCCGCGGCAGACGTTCAGCGTTGGGGAGCAGCGATTGCGTCATCGGGTCGTGCAGCACGCCGCTCTGGGCCAGCGCTTCGAAATCGGGCGTGCTGCCGAAGGAGAACACCACGCCGCGTTCGAGGCGCGACAGCGCGTCGAGGCCGCTGTTGCGGGCGATGTCCTCGGCCTTGGTCGACCAGGGCGAAACCGTGCCCAGGCGCGGAATCGCGATGACACCCTCGGGCACGTCATCGTTGGCCTCGACGCCGAGCAATGCCTGCAGGCGCGCGCGATCGTCGTCGCTCGGCGCGCGGTTGCAGGCGGCAACGAAGACTTCGCGGGCCACGAGGCTGGCCACGTCGATGCCAGCGCCGGCCAGACCGCCGCGCAGGCGTTCGAGTTCGAATTCTGCCAGCGCCGGCGCGCCGACGATGACTTCAACGGCTGCGACTTCGTGTTCGCCTACCGATTGACCAGACTGCGCCACGACAGACCCTCGCTTTGATTGGCCACATGCACCCAGTCGGCCGTGGTCGACAGCGCTTGTGCAAGCGCGGCCTGGGCCAGCTCCGGGCGATTGTTGGATTCACTGATATGCGCCACCACCAGCTGCTGCAGGCTCGTGGCATCGATTTGCGTCAACAGCTCGGCGGCCTGTTGATTGCTCAGGTGGCCGAGCTTGCCGGCCACCCGTCGTTTGAGCGACGCCGGATACGGGCCCGTGGCCAGCATCTCGGGGTCGTGATTGCATTCGAGCACCAGCGCGTCGCAGGCATCGACCATCTCGCGCACGTGCGGGGTCGCATAGCCGCTGTCGGAAAGAATGCCCAGACGCTTGTCGCCGTTGCCCACGATCAGCTGCGCGGGTTCGCGCGCATCGTGGGGCACCGGATAGGGAAACAGCTCGAGATCGCCGATCGCGAACGGCTCGTGCGGGGAATACAGCTCGGTGGCGGCGAGCGCGTCGGTGGCCTTGGCGGCCTGAGTGCCGGGCGTGAGCCACACGGGAATCTCGTGTCGGCGCGAAAAACGCGACACGCCGCGCCAATGGTCGTCGTGCTCGTGGGTGATCACCAGCGCATCGATATCCGCCGGTGTGAGTTCCAGGCGGGCCAGGCGGCGCTCCATTTCGCGGGCGGAAAAGCCGCAGTCGACCAGCAAACGCGTGTCGGCATATTCGACCACCAGCGCATTGCCCTTGCTGCCGCTGCCCAGCAGCGCGAAACGCATGCTTCCCGCGGTCCGACTCATGCGCGCTTCACGAGATGCCGCACTAGCGATTGCCCTGACCACCGCCGCCGGGGCCCTGGCGTGTATAAACAGGGAACGGACGCACTTTGCTGTCGCTATCGGCCGGCGTCACCTTGGCCGTGCCGCGGCGGGTGACCTCGTCGATACGGATCACCGAATGCATGGGGATATACGATCGCTCGACGTCGGCGAACTCGTTGGCGAGCTTTTCCTCGGCCGGGTCGATGACCACCGAGGAGCGCTCGCCGAAGACCAGCTTCTCGATTTCGACGAACCCGAACAGCGCGCCCTGGGACACCGAGCGCGCGAAGACTTCGTAGACTTCACCCTGGTTGAAGAAGGCCACGCGGTAGAGACGCTGCTTGGAGTCTGCTGACGACATGGCAGGGCCGGTCCAGGGGGTCAAAAAGATGGCGGAGAGGGTGGGATTCGAACCCACGTGGGGCGGTTAGCCCCCAACCGATTTCGAGTCGGTGCCGTTATGACCGCTTCGGTACCTCTCCTGAAACTCGTTCAGCCTGCCGGCGCTTTAGCGGGGTACGCTGGCCGCAGGCTTATTGCGAAGTCGCGTATGTTAAATGATTAAGACGGCTTTCCCAAGACTTGTGTGCAAGATAGCCTGATGCCATGACCACGATTTCGTCCCGACGCCTCTCCTGGCGCCTAATGCGGTGCTGCGCGCAATGAGCGGATTGCGCGAATTGCTGCGCCTCCTGCAGCTGATTACGATCGCCGCGCTGACGCTGGGGCTGGCGACGTGCATCGAACGCCCCGGCCTGCTCGAACAAATCGACACGCTCGGCACGCTGCGCGTGGCTACGGTCAACTCGGCCACCACCTACTATCTGGACGCCGATGGCCCCACCGGTTTCGAATACGATCTGATCCGCGAGTTCGCGCAGTCGCTTGGGCTGCGCTTCGATATGGTCGTCATGCCAGACCAGCAGGCCGTGATCGACGCGGTCGCCTCCGGGCATGCGCATATCGGCGTAGGCGTCGCGGTCAGCGAGCCGCGCCGGGAAAAAGTGCGCTTCACGCCCCCCTACGATGAAGCCAAGCTGGAAGTGGTCTATCGCGTCTACAAACATAAACCCAGGAAACTGGCCGACCTGTCCGGCGATCTGGTGTTACCGGCGCATACGGCGTTTGCCGATTGGCTGCGCGCGAATCGACCGGATATCGAATTCACGGTCGACGAGCAGGCCAATACCGAAGAACTGATGGACCGGGTGGCCGCCGGCGATCTCGCGGCGACGATCGCAAGCGCGGACATCGTCGACATGAACCAGCGCTACTACCCCAACCTGCGCGTGGCATTCAGCCTCGACGAGGTACGCCAACATACGGCCTGGGCCATGCCGGGTCGGGGCGACATGGGCGGCGACAACACGCTCTATAACGAAGCGATCGCCTTTCTCGAGCAGGTCAAGGAAAACGGCCGCCTGCATATTCTGCGTGATCGTTACTTCGGCCACGTCAAACGGTTGGGTTTTGTGGGCGGGCACGAGTTCGCCCGCCAGGTCGATAACCGCCTGCACCTGTGGGAAGACTATTTCAAGCGCGCCGGCGAGGAATACGGCCTGGACTGGCGCCTGCTCGCCGCGATCGGCTATCAGGAGTCCCACTGGGACAAGAACGCGGTCAGCCCCACGACCGTGCGCGGCATCATGATGCTTACACGCGCCGCCGCATCCGACATGAACGTCACCAACCGGCGCGATCCGGCCCAGAGCATCGACGGCGGTGCACGCTATTTCGTACGCATGCTCGAACGCATGCCCGAAGAGATCCAGCAGCCCGACCGGACATGGTTCGCTTTGGCCGCCTACAACATCGGCTACGGGCACGTAATGGACGCACGCCGCCTGCTCGAAGATCGCGGTCGCGACCCGAATCTGTGGGTGAATTTGCGCGATGCACTGCCTTGGCTCACCCAGGAACGCTATATCTCGGATACGCGCTATGGATATGCGCGCGGGCATGAGGCGGCAACCTATGTGGGCAATATTCGCGCCTATTTCGACATCCTGACCTGGATGACCAACAACCGCACCGCCCAGGAGCCGCCGGCACTGGATGAAGGTAAGTCACCCACCGTGCCCAATAGCGAGGCGCAGGCCGAGAATACGCAAACGATCTCGATCGATTCGCCTGCGTTCTGATCGCTTGCAGACGACAGTCCGCAAATGGCCCAGGCTGTGTGAAAACGCTCCCACCGGCTAAACTTCTCTCAGGC
>NZ_APNG01000025.1:0-53260 GCF_040361255.1 Salinisphaera sp. T5B8
TCCGGTGGGTCAGATACTGACCCTGCTGAGTTTCGGGGCTAATCAAGAAAAACAAAGCCCGCATTGCCAACGAAACGCGAGGCGGCTGCTTCAACAACGTATCCGACGTGGATGGGGCTTGCGACCGCGGGCCGACTCGCGCCATGCGGCTATAAAGCCAATTATCGACCGCAGCCGCGAAGGCTTCATCGGCCACGAAACCCCTCACCCCACAACCCGCGCCGCTGGCTCACGAAAAAATAACAAAAGGCGCATAATCGCAAGGCTATACCAACGAAATATCGCGACCGCGGTACGCGTCCGGGCTTATGCCATTGATCTGTCAATCATTTCCGCAAAACCCGCCGACGCTTGGGGCGCGAAATCCGAGCGCACGCGTGGCGCAACGGCATGATGTGCCCAACCCGCGAAACCGACCCGTGGTTGCGCCAAAATCACTACCCTATGCCGATCCCCCGGCGCAGCGCCCTGTGCTGTTGCATCGCCACCCCACACCCGGCTTCACGCTGATCGAACTCATGATCGCGGTGGCGATCATCGGCATACTCGCGGCTATTGCCGTGCCCTCCTACTACGGCTACGTGGCACGCGCGCAATTTTCCGAAGGGTTGAGCCTTGCAAGCGGCCTGAAAACTGCGGTCGCGAACGCGTATCAGGCGCGCCATCAATTGACGGGTATCGATAACGGCACCGGCAGCATTCCGCCGGCCGCCGATATCAGCGGCACCTACGTCTCCAGCGTCGTGGTCGCGGACGGCATCATCACGGCGCGATTTAGTGGCGATAGTGCGCTTGCCGGCGAAACGATGACGCTACGCCCCATACCATCTGGCGACGCCTTGACCTGGCGCTGTACCACGACCGCCGGGTTCACGAAGGCCCCGGCCAGCTGCCGCACCAAGACACCCGACGTGCCGGACAGCGATGAGATTCCCGTGGACGATGGCCAACCATAGCATCGCGCGCTGGGTTACGAAGGATCATCTAACGCGGCGGAGTCACACCACCACCGCGCTTGCAGCCGAAGTGCTCGCATCCAGCCATGGAGCGGTCCCGCGTTGGCTTACGGCCTTCGGCCTAAGCCAACCTGCGTGGCTTCGGCGAAGCTGCGGGCTTGGGCGAAGGTCGGATTAGCGCCGCCGACACAGAACGGGCTACTCGCCCGCCGGCTAGAGTCGCCGGCGGGGTTGCGTAGCCGTGGGCGGTTCACCCCTGACGCTGCAGCATGAACGTCTGATAGGTGAGCTTCTGGAACTCGCGGTCGAGGAAGGCCAGGCCCGCCAGCGACGAGATCATCAGCGAGATCGCAAAGCCGTAGCCGTAGAAGATCGCCCCGAGATACATACTCAATAACGTCAGCAGCACGTTACTAACGAAGAACAACAGGCATAGGCCGAGCGCGATCTTGAGTTTATCCAGATAGAAGATCACGTTGAGAATCGCCATGAACAACACCTGCATGCCCACCGCGACGATATCGATATTGAACAGCGGCACGTAGTACTGGGAAAAGCCCAGCCAGTCGATCAGCGACGGCGCAATCAGCAACAGCGCCACGACGGTAATGCCCTGGATCTTGAAGATATCGTAAACACCCTGCTGCACCGTCTCGACCATGCGATCCAGGCGCAGTTCGATATGGGCAAGCGTATCGCCACCGCGTACCGCATCGTAATAGGCGTCGTAGCGTTCGGCGAAATCGGTTTCCAGACGAATCAGGAACACGGCCATGCCCGGCACGATCGACAGATAGGCCAGAAAGATCGGGAAATCGTAGATCGGCGAGGCACGCAGCGGCCCGATCACCTGCTCCGAGGTCGCCGGGTTGTACCAGAACAGGAACTTGTCCGCCCAGAGACCGAGGTTATAGAACAGTCCGGTAAAGGCCAGCGAGCGATAGGTCATCTTCGCGTGACGAAGATCGAACGCCGCGATCCGGTCGCCTGGGTAATAGCGCAGCACGAGAAACAGCAGGATATAGAACAGAATCCCCTGGCCGATCACGAAGCCGCCGAGCAGGCCTTCGAGGTCGTAACGGCGCAGCGCCATACCGAGTATGAACGTGATGCTGTAGCCGATGAAAAATGCCCACAGGACCTGGCGATAGGCCTTCATGCCGGTGATGAACACCGTGATGCACCAGATATTGGTCAGCAGCACGAAGCCCACAAACATCTCGACGCGATATAGCAGCGGCGTGCCACCGAACAGCGTATAGAGCACCGTCAGCCCGATGGCGGCGGCCAGCAGGTTCATCATCGTCAGCAGGCCGATGAGGTTGGGCAGGATGGTGCCATCCTTCTTTTCGAATAGCCGATCGGCTACGAACCGGGTAAACAGCAGCTGCGCGATGCCCGACAGACTCAGTGACGAGGCAACCAGGTAGGTCACCGATACCAGAAACTGCCAGATCTGTTGCGATCGATCCGGCAACAGGGCCAGCGTGAGCAGGCCGATGGCCATGATCACCAGAATCGACAGCACCCACGGGCCGGAACTGATGATGCCCGCGTAGCCATAGGCACGCAGCAGGCCGAAATAGCTGTCCTTGCGTAGCAGCTTGCGCAGCTCGAAACCGATACCGGCCATGCCCTACTCCCCTGCGGCCGCTATCGGCCGCGCGCGTTGATCGCCCGCTTCCGCATACAGATGTTCATAACGTTCGAGCATGAGCTGCTCGGAATAGTGTTCGTCCACGCGCTTCATGCCGACTTCTCGCGCCGCTTCCCAGGCCTCGCGATCGGTCAATAGATCGAGAATGGCGGCCGCGGTTTCGCCCGGGTCGGCAATCGGCACGATCCGCCCGGCGGCATGCTCTGGATCCGGCGGCGTGGTCAGCGATGTAGCGCGCTCCTTGGGATGACCGTGTACCAGTTCATAGCAGGAACCGACGTCGGTACATACCACCGGGATACCCGAGGCCATCGCCTCGAGGGCAACCAGCGGCTGGGCTTCGCTGATGGACGTCAGCGTAGCCACACGAATACGGGCGAAGACATCTTCGGCTTTCTGGAAACCGCGAAACTGCACGATCCCACCCAGGTCCAGCTGGGCGGCCAGATCACGGCATTCCTGTGCGTATTCCGGATCTTCCGATTCCGGACCCACAATCCAGCCCTGGGCGCCCGGCAGACGCGAGGCCACGATACGCATGGCGCGCACGAACGTCTTGATTTCCTTGATCGGCGCCACGCGCCCGATCAGCGCAATAATCGGCGCGGTGTTCTGACCGGTTTGTTCGCGCAGCGGTGCAAACCGGCTGATGTTGATGCCGTTGGGAATCACCCGGGTATGCTCGGCCGGCGCGCCGTCGATGATCTGGCGTTCGCGATTGCCCTCGTAGAGCGTGGTGATCGGGTTGGCTGCGGCATAGGTCAGCCGGCCGATCCCATCGAAAAAGCGAATCCACAGCCGGCGGATATAACTCACGTCATGACGAAATCCGTGCGTAAGCACGTCGTCATAGGTACGAATCCAATCCGCCTCGGTCAGATCGATCTGGCGTTCCTTGGTGTAGATGCCATGCTCGGTCACGATGAACGGCAGGTCGTGCATGTGCCGCGCCAACGCGCCCAGAAAGCCCGCATAGCCGGTCGAAATCGAGTGCAGACAACGCGTTGGCGGCAGATTGCGGGCAATGCGCGCGAGCATGAACAACGGCGAATGCATGTTGCGCACCGACCAGAAATAATCCAGGAACGACGGGTCGGTACAGTACTTGCGGTAGTACTCGACGATCTGTTCCCAGGCCTGCCGGCTGTAGAGGAAATCCTCGTGGGCCAGACCGCCCTTCTTGCCCAGCAGCTGCGCGACTTCACACAACTGGGTGTTCGGGTCCGAGCTGCGCGGATCCTTGAAATACTGGTGCAGGTTGTCGCTGGCCTTGAACGCCTTGCGGTTGCCTTCGAACTGACGCGGTTCATCGACGCCGCGCCCGGCATCCATCAAGTAGTGGCATTCCAGATGCACCACGTTATCGGGCTTGTCGTAGAGGATGCCGTTATAGGCGGCTTCGCTGCCGCCCATGAAGACAATCGCAAAACGCCGGTGGGGCAAGCCGCGAATCATCTGCTCCACCCAGCTGGCCACGCCGCCGCGCACCATCGGGTAGGTGCCTTCGAGCAGCAGGGTGACATCCGCCGGCGGGTCGTTGGGTCGCAGGGTGGGCCATTTCATAACCAGTACTCCATTACCGGCCGCATAACGGGGTTGTTCGCCGCGCGCGCGCTCATGCGCGCCAGCGCCGGGGCGACATCGCGATAGTCGCCGCGCACGAATGCAAGCTCTGCCCAGCGCGGCGCGACATCATCGCCGGAAAGTCCAAGCCGTTCGGCGCGCCGCAGCGCGTCCTCGGCTTCGTCGTAGTCGCGTAATTCCATACAGATACGCGCACGCAGCAGCGACCGCTGGGCCGTATCGTGGCGCTCGATGGCGGTGTCGACCGCATCCCGCGATTTGGTCAGCATCAGATCCTTCACGCTGCCCTTGGCCAGTTCCAGATAGGAAAACTCCCAGAACAACAGCGCACGCTCTTCGTGTAGTTCGCCATCCGGGTCGCCACTGGCCGCGATCGCGTCGCGCACCTGGTTGAGCTGGCCTTCCAGATCACGCTCGATCGAATTGAGCATGGCATAGGCCAGCAACCGCACTTCGTCGGCGGAGTCGCTCAGCGCGGAGCGTAAAATCGGCACCGCGTCGCGGCGCGGCAGATGCCGACAGGCCAGAATCGCCTGCTGACGCCGGTTACGATCATCGAAATGCGTCAACACCGACGACAGCCCGTCACGCATGAATACGTCGTTGGGGTCTACGCTCACCGGCTGAAACGGCAGATCCGGAATCGCCAGTGCGTCCCAGGCCTTGGGTTTCTCGCGATACGCGAAATACAGCCCGGCGAGCATGCCTACGGTCAAGCCGATCGCGCCCAGCGGCGGGGTGAACACGCTGGCCGTGGCCAGAAATGCAAAGCCGCCGCCGACCGGGCGTTTATAGATTGGCGGCAGGGCCAGGTACAAGCCCACGATCAACACCGCACAGGCCACCAGATGCACCAGCAAAATGGTGATCAAGCCGACCGGCGCGTGCCAGCCGATGACGAACGCCCACGTGGCCAGCGCTTCGATCAGCAGGCCCAGCGGAATGAGGATGAGACTAAGCAGGCGCATTTTGCTCGGCCTGACGGCGGATACCGGCGACCAGATTGGCCGCCGACTGCTTGCCGTCGACATTGCGCTGGTGGAACACCAGACCGCTTTCCGCGACATCGATGCCGAAACGCTCGTTGAGCAGCAATGTCATACGCTCGCGATAGGCCGCCGAACCGCGTGCCGGCGTCAACGGCATGAGCACGAAGATCAGCTTGGCGTCGTGGCCCAGGTCCGTGGTCCAGGCATAGTCGAGTGCACGTAGCTGCTCGTAGATCAGATCGATGAGCGTTTCGCTGCTGACGTTATCGATATGCCCGGGCACCTCGTAGGCCACCAGCAACGAATTGAGCTTGTAACGCGAGGCGTAGCGCGACCAGCGTTTGAGCCGCTGCTCGAACTGGAAGCGTGCCAGCTCGGCATCCGCCGGCGTACGCGCATAGGCCTCGGTGATGATATCGCCGAGGTTACCGCCCAGCACCGACAGCAGATGCAGATTGCCACGTTCGAACTCGACGAACGGCATCTCGGTGACCGTCACGATCGCCCAGATCTTGTCGTTGACGTCGATCAGCGGAATCACCGCGAGCAACGGCTGCGTCCGATCCTGCAGCTCTTCTTCCATCTCGCTCTTGAGACTGATCATGCTGCGATGCTCAAGACAGGCCTGCACCATCGGATCGGTCGCGATATCACGATCGATCGGTCGCCCACCAATAAAGGCCAGCGGCTCGCGTTCGACGCGCTCACGCTCATCGACGCGATAGATCGCGCCCTGCTCCACGCGTCCTTCATGCGAGATGAAGCTCAACAGGTCCGTCGCACGCTCGGTAAGAATGTCGTCGCCCGGCTCGACCACGTCGAAACGCTCGGCCAAAGCCAGCAATACGTCGCGCAGATTATGCGGGTTGGCCGCCAGGCGCTCGGCGAGCTGGTCATGGGAAACACGCAGTACATGAAAATTACGCACGAACTCTTCAAGGCGGGTGCCCTGATAGTCGTTGATGATCTTCATCTGCGTGATGCGCCGACGCCAGATATCGGTGAACTCGCCGGCCACCATGCCCGTGAGCAACACACCGATTGCATACTCGATCGGCAACGCATCGGTCGTCCAGCCCGCGCCGGCGGCCACCATCATGATCGCCACCGTCAGCAACGCCGAGGCAAAGCCGAACAGAAAGCCGTAGCGCAGCCCCGCCAGTAGCGGACCCAGGATCAGCCAGGCGAACGAACTCCCATAGAACAGCGGATCGTCGGCGTTGAACAACCAGCCGACGACCGGCACGAGTAGCGTAAGTACCGCCGTTTCCAGCATGCGCACCCAGATCGGTGGCACCTGGTAGTTCACGTCTTCAATTTGGGTGACCATAGGCTACCTTTCGTACTGTCGTGCCGGCTTTTACGTAACTTAAAGCGGCATGTCGCCGACGAGATCACTCATCAGCTTCTGGGCGGTACCGCTGACCGTGGCATAGCCCCAGCCGGCCTTCGCACCGGAACCACTCCACACGGTCTCGCCGGTGTTGACGTTGATTACGCGCAGGCTGATGCCCACGGCCGGCTCGCCGTCGAGGCCAGTCTTGTACTGCCATTCCTCGACCGCACCGGTCACGCCGTACTGATAACCCTGGCTACGCGCCCAGCTCAGCGCCTGATCCAGCGCCGCGTTCTGGTCGAATTCCGGCAGACCGCCGTTATCGCTGCGCGGAGCAGCCGTGAGCATGTTCACGCCTTTCTGGTGCAACAGCGTGGTTAAAATGGAGGCGGCACGCTCGCCGGCCTGCGGCGTTTCCGCATAGTTGGCGATCGGCAACAAGGCCCAGCGTGCCGAGCTGTCCAGCTGCTGGCTGCGGTGCACATCGGTGACCGCACAGCCGGAGAGCATGGCGATGGCAAGCGCGAACAGACTTGCGATAAGAGTAGTACGTTTCATGGTGGTGGTTTCTCCCTGCCTGCGAGTGACGTTGTGTTGAGCGTTCATGTAGTCGGCGCGTTTACCGGCCGAGGAAATACTGGTACTTGATCGAGCCGGTGTAGGAATTGTCCTGCGTCTGGCTGCCTGTCTGATCGACCCCGAAATTCAGACTCAGCTCGTCGCTGCCCAGAATCCGGGTACCGATCGCGAAGTTGGCGCTGATACCGAAGTCGTTATCCGGTAGCGCATAGCCGGTGTCGATATTCAACTGATAGCGCGGCGATGCCACCAGCGGATACTCCTCGCCCGGAATACCGCGGGCGAAGGACAGCCCGGCGCCGAGGAAGGTATAGCGCGTGGGCACGACATCGTTGAGGTTGGTACCCGCCGGCAGGCGCGCAGCCATATCCGCCGGCAGGTCGTCTTCGAGGAAATTCTGCTCGGTATCGGCAAAAATCCGCGCCTGTACCTGATGGGTCGGCCCCACCATCAAGGAATGCGCAAAGGATGCCTCCACGCCGTAACCGTCGCCCAGGTCGTTACGATCCTCGCGCGAGTTGAACTGCGAATAACGCGCTGTCAGCGAGAAGCTGTCGCGCGAGTTCAACACCCATTCCAGGCCGAGGCCAAGATCGTCGCGAAGACCCAGCGCACGCAGTTGACCGGTTTCGTCGGGCAGCGAATTGATGTCAAGGAACACCGAGGCGCCGAGGTTGCTGGTGATTTCCCAATCCTGGCGCACGCCGAACTGGGCGACATCCTTGGCATCGGTCGATACCGCGCCCACACGTACGGTGGTCAGGCCGCGCCGCTCGCGCCAGTTGAGCACCAGATTAGCGAACTGCTCGTCCTCGAGCCCGTCGAGATCCACCAGATCGTCGTCCGCGGAGAGCTGGCGGGTACCGACCTCTACACGCGTGGAGAGCTTTTCGCCGCTCAGGCGCAGAAACACGCTTTCGGAATTGATATCCAGATCGCTGATGCTGCGCACGATCAGTTCGGTGCCGAAGTTCTGCGGCATTTCCTGATAAAGCTCGGCGGCATAGCGCGGCACGACGTCGATACCCGTGACATAGGGCTCGCCCGGACGCTCGTGGTCCAGCGCCAGCGTGAGCGCCCGCGCACGGTAATCGAGCTGGCGCAGCGCACTAATACGATCAGCGATACCGATATCCCCGTCCGGACGCGATCGCGCGAGGATACGCTGCATGGCCACTTGGTCGTTGGCCTGCAAGGCCACCGCCAGTTCCTGCCAGTCCTCGGTGGCGACGCGGCGACGGTGCGCCTGCAGGAGCCAGTAACGCGAATAGGCCGGCTCTTCCTGGCTCAGGTAATAGCCAAAGAGCAGTTCCACATCGGTGGGCGTGAGTTCATCGCCGCGACGACCATCGAGCGCGCGCCGCAACCAGGCGCGATCGTCGTCGGCGCCCAGCATCGTGGCCTGCACGGCAAGAATGCGGCCGTCTTCCTCGCGCTGCTCGCGCGTTAGCTTGCCCTGCGACTGCAGATTCGCCATCAGACGCGGACGCAGTTCGAGCAACGCGTACTCGCGCATGCGACGTGCCGAGTCGAAACGGCGCCCGCGCTCGAGCGCATCGGCATAATCGAGCACGAGCAGATAGTTGTCCGGATCGTGCTCAACCGCACGGTCGAACCACGGCAGCGCCATACGGGTCTGGCCCAGGCGGCTGTACGCCATCGCGAACACCGGCCACTGGCGGACATCGTTCTTGGCATCGTCGGACCAGGCGTTGACGTAGCGTGCCAGTTCGTCCGTATACCCGCCCTCGGCAAGCGTGTACAACAGCGCCGAGCGCACGCCGGCATCGTCCGGCGCCAGCGACAGCGACTTCAGATACGCCACCCGCGCCCGGTCGAGATGGCGCTGATCGAACTGATAATCGCCGTAGAGCTGCCAGTAATCGGCGGACTGGGCAAACAGCTCCGGCCGCGTCTCGGCCATGGCGATCAGTTCGCGGGTGAGGTCCGGACGTTGCTCACGCTGCGCAGCACCGAGCATGGACACGATCATGTCGACATGCTGATTTTCGCGCCAGTCCGTACGTGCGACTTCCATCGCCATATCCATACGGCCAGTAGCCTCCGCGCTCTGTACCAGGCGCAGATAGCCGTTCGGGGTGAGCTTGCGCCCCAGATACAGCTGATAGTAAGCGTCGCGTGCGATCGCCGGTCGGTTCTGGTTCCAGGCCAACTCGCCGATGGTTTCCCAGTAATAGACCTGCTGCTCAGTGGCCGTACCCGGTTTGTTCGGCAACGAGTTCATCACCGCCAGCGCTTCGTCGAGCCGCCAGTCGCGAGTCAGCAGCCGGCCACGGGCCTGGCTTTCTTCCACACCGCGGCCAAAGCGCGAGGCAATCTCGTTCCAGGTATCCAACGACCCCTGCACATCGCCGTTCAGCTCCTGCAGCGACGCCAGCCGGACCCACAACTCGCGATCCGGAGAACCGCCATGGACCCAGTTCGACAACAGCGCGATCGCCCGATCCGGATCGCCCTCGCTGTTGAGCACATCGACGAGCAGACGGCGTTGACTGCTATTGAGCGGATGCCGCGACTGAATCCGGTTGAGCGCGGCCAGTACGGCAGCCGTATCGTTGAGATCGGTGCCGATATCGATGATCTGGTTATCGTATTCGTCGTTGCCGCTCTGGCGTGCCAGCCACTTGTAGTTAGCCAGTGCGGCAGCGGGCTGGCCAGCCCACACCTGAACCTGGGCCAACTGCGCCCGCAGGCTGACGTTGTTCGGATTACGATCCACCAGACGCTGCAGGCCGGCCAGCGCTTCGTCGAGCTGGTTGTTCGCCAGCGCGATCTGGGCATTGCGTTCCAGGCCCTTTTCATCGTCGGGCCGCAGTTGCACGTAGCGGCGCGACCAAATCTGGGCCTGCGCCAGGCGATTGTTCGCCAGCGCCATTTCGATACCGATATCCAGGAACGTCGGATCGTCCGGATAGGCATCGATGAACTCGCCCGCCATGCGCAGGCTGCTGCCGTCGTTGGTCTGCTGGGCGGCATCGAGTGCGGCGAGCGCGGCGTCGCGACGCCGGTCTTCGTCCTCGGCGATCTCGAAGGCCGACTGCCACGCCTCGGCGGCCCGTTGCGGCGCGTCGGCCGCCAGCCACCAGCGCGCGGCTTCCCCATACCATGCATAGGCACGATCGGGATTCTGTTCGGCCAACCGTTCATACAGGCTCGCCGCACGCGCCGGCTCGCCCACCTCGAGCCAGCGCTGGGCCAGCAGTTCGAGCTGATCGGCACTCAGATCCGGGTTCTGTTCCAGCCGGTTCATCTGTGCCAGCAATTCACCGCGCTGGGCGTCACGGCGCGGATCATTCGCCTCGAGCGCGTTAAATGCCTGCCAGGAAATCTGGTAATACAACCAGCGCGCATTGGCATCGTCGCTGTCGGCCAGCGGCTGCATGACCTCGAGCGCCTTGGGAATATTCCCGGCCTCGGCCAGCTGGCGGGCCAGTTTCAAACGCAGCTGCTCGTCATCCGGATTGGCTTCGAGCAATGCCTCCAGATAGGTGATGGAAACGCTGCTGGGCTTATCCTGATCCGCCTTGCCCTGGCTCAACGACAGAAAGCGTCGTGCGGGAAACAGCAGCACCAGGGCGAGCACGAGCACGCCGGTGATGATCAGCAGGGTAAGCGGCCGAACGAAGCGTGTGCGTTTCGGCTGGTCTTTCTGTTCGTTGTTTTCAGCCACAGTCGATCCTTACCGGCCCGGATGTGCTGGCCTTGTAACGCAGCGTGACCGTGTTACCGCCGCCGCGGCGCGACGCCCCGTCGGCGGAAACACGACAACCGCCTACCCCAGCCAGCTCGATCTCGAGCGGCACATATTCAGACGCCATTTCCAGCGATACACCGCCACCTGTATTTCGCCACTGTGTAATCCGCCCATTCGAGCGGCGCACATAGGGATGCGAGGGTGCACTGTCGTCCAAACGCAAGGTGACGCGCGGCTCGCCGGAAAGCGCCACATAACGTCCCTGACGCAGATCGCTCACGCCCACCACGCCATTCGAGTCCGCGATATCCGGCCAGCCGAGCGTTTCGGGCAGCCGCAGCGTGCGCATCTGGGTGGCCCCGGTGATTTGCCAGCCACCATCCAGGCGACGCGCGATTCCCATGTCGTACCAGTTGGTCGCGATCTCGCTGTACTGGCTGGCAAAGATCGGCAACGTGCGCTGGCTCAGCGCATAGGCGTAGACGTCCTGGAGTGCGTTCAAGGACGCGGGCTGGCCCGCCGAGTAAAAGTGATAATAGATATCAATCGGCTTGAGGCGGCGCGGCTCGTCGGTAAGCTTGTAGGTTTCGATCACGCGCCGGAAGCCCCAGTACGGGCCGGTCATATCGTTGGTGTAGATGTTTTCGTTGATCACCGGCGCATAGACCTGGAGACGATCACCAATCGGGCGCAGCATGGGCGTCACGTCGGTCAACGTGGGGTTGTCCGACATCACATGGGTATTGCCACCGTTGATATTGACGATCCCCAGCCGGTCGGCGATATCCAGCGCCTTCTCCGGCGGCAAGGCGTTACCGCTCCACAGCACGGCTTTCACCTTCTTTCCGGGCGGCGCGAGGTTTTCGTTGATATAGCGCGTGGAACCCGCGACTTCCTTTTCCAGCGAAAAGCGATAGCCCTTGATCGGCAGGTTATAAGCGAAACCCGCCTGGGTCTGACCCCGGCCTGCGAGATCACCTTCCTTGAGTTCCGGCCAGTCAAAAGGATGACTAAACGTATGGGTGCCGATTTCCACCCAGGGCAGCTTGAAGATCTCGCGTGCGATCGGCTCCAGCTGACTGGTGAGCTCCGGATACATCCCGTCGGGCGATAGCTCGCCTTCGATAATCGATACCGTCGTCGGTACGCGATAGCGCTTGAAGATGCGATCCAGCATTACCTGGCTGGTGAACGGGTTGCCCGGGAACGCCGCACGGTTCATGAAGGCGTCGCCGTCGACTTCCGTCATCCAGTAGCGCGAACCGTTTTCCGTGGTGGCATCGGCGACCGGGATCTCCGGCAACTTAAGTGCAGCCTTCACGAACTTGAAGGGGTCGAGAATCCAGCGCGCCTGATCGGCCATGCCCTGCTGGGTCAGCCACGGTGACAGGGCCACGCCGCCCCAGTCGCCCGTCGCCACGGGCACGAACTCCGCGCCGTTGCCATCGCGCATTTTCAGATGGGCGGTGGTTTTGTCGTTGATCACCTCGTAGCCGGACTCGTTGATCGCCGGTGTACTCGGCATCCCCTCGAAGCCCATGAAATCGTCGTGATCGAGGACTTCCAGGCCTTTATCCGAAATCGACGGCACGACCTGCAAGCCCATGCGATCGGAAAGCTCGCCGGTCACCGGAATACCGGGGTCGCCCAACATCGCGACCGGCAGGCCGTCACGCATCTGCTTGAGCAGCCAGTCCCGGTAGGCAGACTGTGCACCCACACGCGCCGAGAACCAAGTCACCACCCCGGCGTAGCGTCCGCGCAGCGTGTCGTCGGGCAGCGCGCCGTCCACATCCTTGTACACCGCACCGTAACCGAGATACTCGAGCGGCATCGCCATATTGAGGTGCGCGTTCGAATACGCCAGTTCGCCATAGTCGGTTTCCGAGGCGTCGTACAGCACCAGCACCTTGCGCGGCATCGGCTCGATCGAGCCCACGCCCACCTGATTCAGCGCGCCGTTGCTCACCCAAGGCACGATGCCGTTATCGGCGATACGCTGCGCGGTCTGGCGAGCCAGGTCACGGTCAGCCGGGTCGACATAGTCGATGGCGATCGCGGGCAGGCCGTAGTCGTTGCGTACCTTGCTTAGCTGGTCGAGCACGTACTGCGTATCTTCGGGCTTCACGTCGCGATAGCTCTGGGTGCGCACGTCCCAGGATTGATACAAGGATTCGGCCGCCACGCCAACGATATCGCCCTGCACCTGGTCGAGCACCTCGAAGCCGCGGTTGAGCAGCAGCTTGACGCCCGGAAAAGTATTGCGAATGCGTTTGATCAGCCCAACCAGCGCCTGCTGCTGCGCGGCGACATCGGCATCCTCGCTCGCGAACAGGCGGTAGCTATCGAGGGTATCGAGAAACAGCGCGCGATAACCGGCTGCCCAGAGCGGGCGAATACGCTCATTAATAATATAGTCGCCCCAGGCCTGGTCGGTGAGGTCCGCGGCCTGGCTGTTCCAGCCCTCGTTACGCGCCTTGAGGGAATCACTCGGCAGCTCGTCGCCAGCGCGCCAGTGCTCGGCCTCGCCGAGGCTGACATAGGCAAATGCCTGGGTGCCGTACTGCTCGAGCTTATCGAGCTGGCCCTCGCCCATGTGCTCAGCCTCGACCACGGCCCAGTCGAACTGGTCGAGCATGGATACCGGCACATCATTGCCGTAGTAAACCGCCACGCTGGGCTGGTCGCCCACGTCGGCATGCGCACTCACGCTGAACGCCGCCACGACAGCCACCATCAGGGCCAGACTAAAGCGCAGCCATGCGGGCAAGCGGTCGCTTGGCGCGCACGTTGGATCGAACGCCGGGCGAAAAATAGTCACGCACGGACTCCTTCACAAAAACTTTGGCGCGCGAATCCCGCGCAAATGAAAGCGCCCGCCCGCAAACGCTGCGCCGATAAGGCGCGCAGATCAGACCGCCCGCCGCGCACAAACGTAACAGGCATAACCGCAGTAACCAACGGTCTAAAAAGATCATGCAGGCGACGCACATGCTCGCGCGCGCTGAGTGGCAAATACGCTTCTGGAGATACCCGCGAGAAAACACCAGCGTAGTTCGTGACGCGCGAGCCCGGCACGAGCCCCGTCAAAACGGCAAACGAGCTTCCGGCAGCGGCGCTGCCGTCCACTACAAGCCCGGCGCCATGATCTTGCGCCATCGTTTCTCCCTTTGCGCTGTCCCCCGGCTTGCCGGTTACCGGCAATACCAAACGCTAAACAATCTAGCACGAAACGAAGTGCGCAAATCAAAAATTCCGCTTTTGAGAATAATTTATTTGCGATCAGTACCCCAGGAGCGCCTTAGGGGGCAGTCGACCTGCGCCGACATCGAGCTAACCAGCGAGCGATTCAGGCGCCTGTGCGCTATATCGCGCGGCGAATTCGCGGCAAGCGTAGCCGCAGGAAACGCGGCAAAGGATCGCGAACCGACACGGCAAAAGCCGAACGCCCTGGCACGACCGCCCTATCCGGTATAGCCAAGCAGAATGATGCACGGCTAACCGGCGTTAAGAGCGCCGCGAGTCAATAGCCTCGCCGGGGAACGTCGCGCAGCGCGCTCGAAGTAGCCTTTAAGCCGCAGCCTGCTTCACAAGGCGGTGTCGCACGCGCGTCCACAGCAGGTTGGCGACCACGCAATAGACCGCGAACACGCCCACAAAGCCCACACACCGCGCCGACTCGCTTACGCCCAAGGCTTCGGTCACAAGCCCGGTCGCCATGAACATGCCGGCGAACGCCAGCCAGACGTACAGCGCCCAACCCGGGCTCAACCCAAGCCGCTGCAGCAGATGATGGAAATGATAGCTGTCCGCCGCGAGCGGGCTCTTGCCCCGCAGCACACGCGAAACCATGAGATACACCGTATCCGCCAACGGCAGGCCGAACAGCCAGACGGCGGTAATCGGCTCGATGACCGCATGAGGGCCCTGGGCCGCCTGAATAGCGAACCAGGTGAGGATGAACCCAAGCACCAGCGAACCGGCATCGCCCAGAAAAATACGCGCGTGCTTCTGCCACGGCATCCGCAGATTGAAGGCCAGAAAGCCCAGCACGCTGCCGAGCGTCACGCACAGCAGAACAACGCTCACAGCGCTCGTGCCGACGGCCAGCGCGAGAATGGTGCCCACGATCATCACCGCGAAGCCACCGGCCAGGCCATCCATGCCATCGACCATATTCACCGCGTTAATCATGCCCACCGCGGCAAAAATGGTGAACCAGATCGCATGGCCACCCAGCTCGTAGTCCACGGAACTGAATATCGCGCCCAGATTCTGAAGATAGACTTCGCCGAAAAAGCACATCCCTGCGCCCACCGCCAGCGTCTGCAACGCAAGACGAACGGGGGCCGGCACATGCTTGCGATCATCCAGGGCGCCGAGCACCAGCAGCACGGTAATACCGAATGCAAAGCCCGCGAACTGGCGCGACGGCACGGTACCCATGCCCAGCAACACTACCGTCAAAGCAATGGCCATACCGCCGCAAAGCGGCGTGGCGAGCACATGGGCCTTGCGACCGCCCGGGTGGTCGACATGGCCAATCTTGTGGCACAACGGCTGCAACACCAGGATGGCAAAGGCGCTCAAGACGAACGCGACCAGACCAAGCATGAGATTCAAGATCACGAAATATCCGCCGTTAGGCCCTCGGAGAAACCAGTCTGCTCGCTTTCACGGCCGCTATATTACAACGAGAATTGTGACAGCTGCTTGAACCGCACCTGAACAAGCCGAGAAATCCGCCCGCCCCCAACGAAGCAAGACCCGCGCCAACACAACTGATCCACCGACGCCAGCCTACGCCCACGAAACCAGCCTGGCCCACACCCCGTAGGTTGGATTAGCGAAGCGTAATCCAACAAAGAACAAAGCTCTAAGGAAACGAAGTTCCAGACTATTCCATAACTTACAATCGATTCCTCAACCAGAATCAGGACGCGTCAAACAACCCGGCACACCCAAACTGCCTCACCAAGCGAACGCCGGGTGCAAAGCGCAGGTTGGATTAGCGAAACGTAATCCAACAAGGAAAGAAAGCCGATATCCCAACCCGACCACTAAAATTCAACAACTTAAAACAAAGACTTAAGTCAACGAAGAAAGCTGTCACGCACCAACCTAGCCCAACGCAAGCTCACGCCGCCCCGTAGGTTGGATTAGCGCAGCGTAATCCAACAAAGAACGAAGCCAGTGAAAAACGATTTTAAATACCGATCAACCAATTACGAGCCAAACCCAAAGCTCAACATCAAACCTCATAATACCCCCGATACCAATCCACGAAATTCTTAACCCCCTCGTGGACACGCACCTTCGGCCGGTACCCCACCGCCTCGAAAAGCCCGGTCACATCCGCGCTGGTCGCCTCGATATCCCCGGCCTGCATGGGTAACATCTCCTTCTCCGCCTCGATACCCAGGCATTCCTCCAACCGGTGGATGTAATCCATCAACGGCACCGGATCGCCATTGCCGATGTTATAGATCCGCCACGGCGCACAACTCGTGCCCAGCGTCGGTGCATCGCTGGACCAATCCGGGTCCGGCTCGGCCGGTTTATAGAGAATTCGCACCACGCCCTCGGCGATATCGTCCACATAGGTGAAATCGCGCCGATGCTGGCCGTGGTTGAAAACCGGGATGGGTTCCCTGGCGAGCATCTTGCGTGTAAACAAAAACAGCGCCATATCCGGCCGGCCCCACGGCCCGTACACGGTAAAAAAGCGCAAGCCCGTGGTCGGCAATCCATACAGATGCGAATAGGAATGTGCCATCAACTCGGTGGCACGCTTGGAGGCGGCATAGATCGCCGCCGGATGATCGGCCGTGCCCTGCGGCGAGAACGGCATATCGGTCGACAAGCCGTACGCCGAACTCGTCGAGGCATACACCAGATGCCCCACTTCGGTATGCCGACAGCCCTCGAGCACATTCAACGTGCCGGTGACATTGCTGTCGATATAGTCATGCGGATGCGTAATCGAATGCCGCACGCCGGCCTGGGCTGCGAGATGCACCACGCCATCGAATCCGTGTTTTTCGAACAACGCCGGCATCGCCTCGCGGTCGGCTATGTTCATATAAACGGACTCGAACCCATCGCGCGCAATCAGCCGATCCAGCCGCGCCTGCTTGAGCGCGGGGTCGTAGTACGGGTCCAGGTTATCGACCCCGACCACCGTCTCCCCACGATCCAGCAACAAATGCGCAACGTGCGAACCGATAAAACCGGCCGCGCCGGTGATAAGTACCTTCATAAAATCAATCTGCCGATAAAAAAAACCAGCGGCGCGCCTACGGTCGGGCACGGCAGCGATAACTTAATCATCCGAAAAGCGCGCTATGTGAGCCGAGCCGTGCGAGCCGAAGGGTTACACCATCGGCTTTCCGGTAAATCAGTAGCAAATCGGGTTTGATATGACATTCGCGATAGCCAGACCAGTTGCCACTCAAGTCGTGATCGCGATATCGAGTGGCCAACGGTTGATCGGTTGCCAGTGCTGTGAGTAACGGCTTGAGCATGCCATCGAGCGTCGACCGGTGTCTTGCTTTGACTTCGCGCTTGTAGTCGCGCTTGAATGCCGAGGATCGTTCAATCGTCCGCATGCAGATCGGCCATCAGATCATCGACCGTATCGAATCGCTTTCCTTTACCGGCTTCAAGATCGGCCATGGCCCGGCGTGTTGTGGCGGCCGGCACCTTCACATCGAAAGGCAAACGACGCTCTTCGGCCACACGCAACATCAACAAACGAATGGCATCCGAAACAGAAAGCCCCATCGCCTCCAGTGCAGCGGCAGCGCGCGCTTTCGTCTCTTCGTCAATTCGGGCGCGAACGTATGTGTTTGCATTACTCATGGCATCACCTCAAAAATAGCTCCAGGCTCATAGTAGTCTCGTTGTGACTACAGCTCAAGAGCCAAGAAATCGTTGATGCTCATCTATGTTGCTTTGCTAATCACCGCAACAGCCGGTGCGTCGCACGATTTCGACGTCACTCAGGCCACGCACCTAAAGCCGCCCATCCGTCTCATCCGCACCAAACGCATACTTCACGTCGTAAACGATGTGCTCCGGCTTGCACAGGCCACGGATAGCATCGATCCCCATCGATTGGAAATCGCGGTGGGCGACGGCGACAACCGCGGCGTCATACGTTCCAGCGGCCGGCGAATCCACGGTACGCAAGCCATACTCGTGCGCCACCTTCTCGGCATCCGCCCATGGATCATAGATATCCACCGCGACATCCATCGCCTGCAGCTCGTGGACGATATCCACCACGCGGGTATTGCGAATATCCGGACAGTTCTCCTTGAAGGTGATACCCATCATCAGCACCCGCGCCCCATGGACCTGGATCTTGCGGCGAAGCATCAAGCGAACGACCTCGTTCGTGATGTAACGCCCCATGCCGTCGTTGATCCGCCGTCCGGCCAGAATCATCTCCGGGTGATAGCCCGCGGACTGCGCCTTGAAGGTCAGATAATAGGGATCCACGCCAATACAATGGCCGCCCACCAGCCCCGGCCGAAACGGAAGGAAATTCCACTTGGTGCCCGCGGCCTTGAGCACTTCCTCGGTATCGATCCCGAGGCGCGTAAAGATCATCGACAGCTCGTTGACCAGCGCCACGTTGATATCGCGCTGCACGTTCTCGATCACCTTCGCCGCTTCGGCCACCGCAATACTGGAAGCGCGATGAATACCGGCGGGCACGATCGTGCCGTAAAGCGCGACCAGACGATCCGCCACGTCATCGGTCGAGCCCGAGACCACCTTGGTGATATTCGCCAAGCCGTGCGCCGCATCCCCGGGGTTCGCCCGCTCCGGGCTATAACCCACGAAAAAGCCCTCGTTGAATACAAGGCCGGACAGCGAAGCCAGAATCGGCACACAGCGCTCTTCGGTCGCGCCCGGGTAGACCGTGGATTCATACACCACGATATCCCCGGCCTTCAGATACGGCCCGATCGTGCGAGACGCGGCAATCAATGGGCCAAAGTCCGGCACGTTAGAGTCCGTTACGGGGGTTGGCACCGTCACGATATAAATACTCGCGTCGGCAAGCGCCTCGGCGTCGGCCGAAAACCGCACGCCGGAACTGCGCAGATCCTCCGCGCTGACCTCGCGCGTAAAATCGTAGCCGTCCGCAAGCTGCTCGATACGACGCCCATCGATATCGAAACCCAGCGTGTCGTAATGCCGGCCGAAGGCGACGGCCAGGGGCAAGCCCACATATCCCAAGCCGATGACGGCAATCGATACCGAACCGTCGAAATGATCAACCGCAGCCATGCGTTATCCCTAAAACGAAGAGCCGGTTCGAACGGACCACAAAGCCCCTTGTGAACAGATGCGAACGCGATGCTAGCGGAATTAGCCGCTATTCCCAATTACATTCGAATGCTACCCATCGCATATATCCCTTGGGGCAGAAAACGCGCCTTACGAACAAAACCGGTGTGCAAGACCCAGCGCCGGGACGTCGTTTCAACCAGCGGCAATGAACGGACACGCCACCGCTAGCCGGGCCTGATATCCCAATAATCATCGTAAATCCGGGGAGACATACCGCGGCCGCCCAGCTTCGGCCAACCCACAAGTCAATCCGCACTCTGATAAACTCGCGCCTCGTTGCCAGCACGAATGGTCGACAGCAACGCTCGTCAGCCGCTAATCAAGCGGGCCTCGTAAAACACAGTCGATAATGCGCATGAAAATACTCGTCACCGGCGGCGCCGGTTTCATCGGCTCGGCGCTCATTCGCCATCTCATCGCAGAAACAGAACATGAAGTCGTCAATATCGATGCCCTGACCTACGCCGCCAATCTCGACGCTCTCGAAGCCGCATCCGAAAGCCCGCGCTACGCGTTTGAACATGTCGACATCCGCGATGCCGAAGCAATAAACCGAGTGATGAATGAGTATCAACCCGACGGGATTATTCATCTAGCCGCAGAATCGCATGTGGACCGTTCAATCGACGGGCCGGCAGATTTCATTCAAACGAACATCGTCGGCACATTCAATTTGCTCGAAGCAGCAAGGGCTTACTACGAACAGCTTGAGTCGAATCGCAAGAAGAGCTTTCGCTTCCATCACGTCTCGACCGATGAAGTTTACGGCTCGCTAGGCGACGAAGGCTTATTTACGGAAAAAACCCCATACGCGCCCAACTCACCTTATTCCGCCAGCAAGGCAGGGTCGGACCATCTCGTACGCGCCTGGCAACACACCTACGGTGTGCCGACCGTACTCACGAACTGCTCCAACAATTACGGCCCCTGGCAGTTCCCGGAAAAGCTCATTCCGCTCATGGTGCTCAATGCGCTGAATGGTCGCGCCCTCCCCGTGTACGGCGACGGCCAGAACGTGCGCGACTGGCTATACGTTGAAGACCACGCCCGCGCGCTCGCGCTCGTGTTCGAACAAGGCAAAACCGGAGAACACTACAATATCGGCGGGCTTAACGAGCGAACCAATCTCGAACTCGTGCGCACCATATGCCACGAACTGAACGCTATCGCGCCGGACGCCAACATCGGCCCGCGCGAAGCACTCATTTCATTCGTCGACGATCGTAAAGGGCACGATCAGCGCTACGCGATCGACGCATCCAAGATCGAACACGAGCTCGGCTGGCGACCGATAGAAACGCTGGAATCCGGGCTGAAGCGAACGATTCGCTGGATCCTCGACCACCCCGAATGGGCGAAAACTGCTCGCGACCGAGGTTACGACGGCCAGCGATTGGGTCTCGCAAAGGGATAGTTAATGAAAGGTATTATTCTCGCTGGCGGTAGCGGCACGCGGCTCTACCCGATCACGATGGCGGTGTCGAAACAGCTACTGCCGGTTTACGACAAGCCGATGATCTACTATCCGTTGACGGCGCTCATGCTCGCCGGCATCGATGAAATCCTGATCATCTCCACACCCCAAGATACGCCACGCTTTGAACAGCTGCTTGGCGACGGCAGCCAATGGGGTCTACAGCTTACATACGCGGTGCAACCCGAACCGGAAGGACTCGCACAGGCGTTCATCATTGCTGAAGATTTTATTGCGAACGACTCCTGTGCCCTCGTTCTTGGCGACAATATTTTCTATGGGCACGACCTCGAGCCACTACTACGGAACGCAGCGAATCAAACCAGTGGCGCCACTGTATTTGCTTATCCCGTAAACGATGCCAGCCGCTACGGCGTCGTAGAATTTGACGATAATGGCACTGCGCGATCGATCGAGGAAAAGCCCGAACGCCCCAAGTCCCGTTATGCGATTACCGGCCTGTATTTCTACGACAATCGTGTTGTCGATCTGGCCAAGCAGATCGAGCCCAGTCATCGAGGCGAACTCGAAATAACGGATCTCAACCGTCTTTATCTGGAAGCAGGCGATTTACGTGTACAGCGTATGGGTCGCGGCATGGCATGGCTCGATACCGGAACGCATGAGAGCCTGCTCGAAGCCGCAACGTTCATCGAAACGCTCGAGAAACGACAAGGCCTCAAAATCGCCTGCCCCGAAGAAGTGGCGTATCGGGCGGGCTATATTTCCGAAGCACAAGTTCGCGAGCTCGCCGAACCGCTTAAAAAGAATGGATATGGGCAATACCTGTTGCGCATACTCGAAGAACGCATCTTCTAAAGGCGGAGCAATCTGAAAATGGAAGTAGAGACCACCGCCCTGGAAGGCGTGCTCATACTCACGCCCAAGCGCTATGGCGATGATCGCGGCTTCTTCATGGAAAGTTACAACCGATCGACGTTTGCAAAGGCTACTGGTCTGGACATCGAATTCATCCAGGACAACCACTCCCGATCCACAGAGGGCGTGCTGCGTGGCCTGCATTACCAAATGCCCCCCCACGCACAAAGCAAGCTTGTGCGCGCGGTGCAAGGCGAGGTCTTCGACGTAGCCGTGGATATACGCCGAAATTCGCCCACGTTCGGCCTATGGACCGGCACACGCTTATCGGCCGAAAACGCGCGACAACTTTGGGTGCCGGCAGGCTTTGCCCACGGCTTTTTAGTCACGTCGGAAACCGCCGAAGTGATCTACAAAGTCGATGCGCCCTATGCTCCGGAATGCGAGCGCAGCATCGCTTGGAACGACACCACGATCGGCATCGAATGGCCCAGCCTGCAACAGCCGCCCCTCGTTTCTCCGAAGGATCGAGATGCACCGGCATTGTCGTCCGCCGATTTGTTCGAGTAAAACATGCGCATACTGATCACCGGCGCCAACGGTCAGCTCGGTCAGGCGTTGCAGGCAAATCCGCCGAGCTGGGCGCATATCACCGCACTGAGTAGCCGCGACCTCGATATAACCGATCCTAAGCGCGTACAAGAAACGGTGGCCGCGTCGCAGCCAGCGTGGATAGTCAACGCCGCTGCTTATACCGCAGTGGATAAGGCCGAAGAAGAGCCGGAACAGGCCAAGGCCGTCAATGAAACCGCAGTACGGCATCTCGCCGAAGCCGCGGATATTAACGGCGCGCGGTTACTACATGTGTCGACCGACTTTGTTTTCGATGGCACCGCCAATCGTCCCTATCGGCCGGACGATGACACAAATCCACTCAACGTGTATGGCCGAACCAAGCTCGCAGGTGAACGAGCAGCGATGGAAGCGACCCAAGGCGAGGCCATCGTTGTAAGGACAGCATGGGTATACAGTCGAGCCGGTAAAAACTTCCTAACCAACATGCAACGTCTGATGCGTGAACGGGACGCTTTAAATATCGTCGATGACCAACGCGGCACGCCGACCACCGCAAGCGATCTCGCCAGCGCACTTTGGGCTGTGGTCGATAAAAACGCGAATGGCGGCATCTACCATTTCACGAACAAAGGCGACGCGAGCTGGTACGAGTTCGCTGTAGAAATCCGCCGCCACTTAGTAGAACAACAACCTGAAGCGCGCTTGTCGGCTCTGGAGCCTACCGACACAGCAGGCTTCCCGACCCCGGCAAAGCGACCGGCGTATAGCGTTCTGAACTGTCAACGCATTTTCACCATTGTAGACATACCTCCACATTGGAAGACAGCGCTCAGGCGAGAGCTGGATGGCAGGGCTGAGCCGGATTTATGAGCACAGTGGAAGAGCCGTCTCGGGACCGACGCGTGCTCTATGTCGCGAATACCGACTGGTATCTGTTCAACTTTCGGCTCAACTTGATCAAGGAAGCTGAAAGACGTGGCTGGATACCGTATCTGGCATGTAGCGACAGCGGCTACACCGAACGCCTGCGATCCCATAAGTGGCCCGTTAAAACGCTGCCCTTGAGCACGAAAGGCGCGAATCCGTTCCGGGAAGCCTGGGCGCTTTACCGACTGATCCGAGAATGTCGCAAAGTCCGGCCCGACGTCATCCACTTGTTCACGCTCAAATGTGTGCTCTACGGCTGTTTGGCGGCGCCGTTCGTTCCGCGTGCTCGTATAGTGGGCGCGCTTACCGGCATGGGCTATCTGTTCACCTCACAGCGCGCCACCGTACGCCTACTCAAAAATCTTGTGCTGATTGCTCTTAAGCTGGGCTTGAAGGTGTCCAAAGCCCAACTGATATTCCAGAACGAGTTTGACCGCACCGAGTTCATAGACAATGGCTTAATACCCCGCGAGCGCACCCGCGTGATTCGCGGCTCCGGTGTGGATTGCGAAGCTTTCCATCCAATGAACCGCAAGCCATCCACGAATGATAAGCGCCGCCTTCTATTCTGCGGTCGTCTGATCGCGGAAAAGGGCATTCGCGATTATCTGCAAGCTACGGCCACGCTTCGAGAACAAGGATACAAATTCGATAGTCGTATTGCCGGCAAACCTTACCCCGGCAACCCGTCTTCACTTAGCGAACAAGAAGTCGCAGACTTATCAGTCAGTACTCTACACCGGTATCTAGGTCATCAGGATGACATGCCTGAACTGTTAGCGGCGACAGACATAGTCGTGTTGCCGACCTATTATCGAGAGGGCACGCCGAAGGTTTTAATCGAAGCGGCAGCGGCTGGTTGCGCTTTGATCACGACGACAATTCCGGCCTGTGAAGACATTGTCGAGAACGGCAGCAACGGCTACTACATCAAGCCAAGCAATCCTGACCAATTAGCCGGCGCCTTGCGAAAGATCCTAGATAGCTCATGGGAAACACTCTATGAGTTGCAGGAGCGCTCCAGGCAGATTGCGATCGAGCGGTTCAGCGACACCGAAATCAACAACCGTACGCTCGCGTGCTACAACGACTAAAAATCGACCAAGCAAAACGTGTGATCTTTGCCCACCACAATCAAGCTGTCGGCCAGAACTGATAAGGTAGCCACGCATCACTGTGTCCCGCGTAGTTGAGCCACACGAACATAACGGCGCCATATAGTCCGAGCAAACCGATACGAGGAAGTATTCGATCCTTTCGGCTAAAGAATTCGGGCAAGTAACTCGCTACAACGAGCTGAATCGGCATTAGATAGAGTGCAACCCGATCGACGGCGGTCGCCGATACTGCCAAGAGTGGTACACAAGCGAGGCACAGTACCGAGACCCAAAACCAGAGCGCGCGTTCCTCCGGTCTCATAACAAAGCGCTTACGGAACAGAATGAACGTTGCCGCCGGCAACGCGTTCATCATCGCGCGAATCGGACCGCCCTGGGCGGCTTCAGCGTAATCGGAGATCACATACTGCTGGTAGAGCGCATCGACGTGTTCCTGCAACAGCAGCGCGAACAATATCAGGCCAGTCGCACCGACCCATACGATCGACCATGTCCGGTCCTTGGTGTTCGCCAAGACGGCTAGTGGAACCAGGATAACGGCCGACTTATGAATTGTCGCCCCGATCGCGAGCAACACAACAAACCGAACAAGCCGCCGCCGTATCAGATATGTTAGCCCCCAAAGCACAAAACCAAAGGCCATGGCCTGTCGCGTATACCCCATCGCCATCACGGTTATCATGTAAGGGATGGAAACAGCCAGAGCTATTCGCGGGTCCGGCAACAACTGAACAAAGCGGATAAGGCCGTATACGAAAACGCCGGCTGCGACGAGGTTAACGAACCAGACGTCCAGCCCGAGCAACGCAGACACCCAGTTGAGAGCTTGGTAACCCGGGTCCTTCAACTCAAGCGCCCGATAGAACGGAAGCCCGTTCACATTTTCCAGATAGAAGAGATATCTATACCAGTCGGCACCCACCTGATAGCGCAGTCCAACAAAACACGCCAGGGCGGCACCGATCAGCGCCCATCCAAGCTGCGAAACACGCAACCTCGTGAGCGCAAGCAATACTGCACTAAAATATACAATCCAGTAAGCGATCATAAAAACGGTTTTCGCCCATATTCACAGCGGGAATTGAAGGAAAGTCTACCTTCAATTTCTTTGCAAGACGGATGGAGGCTACTCCACCATCCCGGCAGCATTACGGAGGATACAAGCCAAATTTGGCGCCTGCGCCTGCAGAGAGTAGTGGCTTTCCACCGCTAGCCGCCCACGCCTGCCAAACTCGACACGCCCCCCCGTCTGACTCAGCAGGCGATCAAGCGCAACGAACCACTGATTATCGCCTTCCGCCAACAGCCCGCAATCCCAACCTTCCACGATCTCGGTATTCACACCGACCGGCGAGGCCACCACCGGTTTGGCGCAGGCCATATACTGAATTAGTTTATAGCCGCACTTGCCGCGCTCCCACGGCTTGTCCGGCAGCGGCATGATTCCGATATCGAAGCTAGCAACGTGGTGAGCTTCCGTATCCTCGGCCCATGGCAACACCTCAACAGGCACTGGTCCGAACTGTTGCGCCAGCTCCGGGCGAGCGCCCACTAAAACCAAGCGGATAGGATGAGTCTGGTACAGTCTTTCGAATACTGCCCGCAGCGCTAAGACGTATTTCTGAGTCGAGGGGGAACCGATCCAACCGATCACGGGGCGGACATTTCCCGCATTGGGTACCGGCATGTATCGGGCGGCATCCACCACTGTCGGTATATGCCGGATATGCCTGGCGCCTGCACGGGTGGCGCGCGCCGCTAGATACCGGTTGCCGCAAATCACAGTCGCAGCACCGGCCATAACGCGATCTATCTTGTGGCCCAGCGACTTCCGGACTAGCGCATGTCGCGAACTATCGTAGTTGTGGAACACCGCGTCATCGTAATCGACGACGTAGGGCACATTTTTCGGCATTAGTGCCCGCTCGAGCCTATAGGGTATAAACGGAAGAGCTTCCTTCTCTACCCATAGCAGATCGGAACCGGACGCTTCGCGTAAACACCTAGCACGCGCGGCATAACAGCGCGCCACCGCAGAGATCGAGCGACCCTTCCCCGCATACAAGTTTTCCAGATAAAAATTACTAAAGAGAGGACGCACTGTTATCTCGAGCCCCACGTCGTGAAGAAATCCGCAAAACTGGAGCGAGCGCAATCTACTGCTGGCGCCCAAGCGACTGTATTTAGAAAGTAACGTCACCTTCAACGGCGCAGACCCTGTAGTGCATGGGAATACAAATTCACCGTTGATTCCAACGAGTGGTGCTTAATGCCAATCTCTCGGCACCGTGAGCGAAACCGCTCTCGAGATGGCAGTACTTGGTCCGTGAACCAGACTGCCGCCGCCTGACGCGTTTCAAAACCGAATTCGTGAAGCAGCAACCCTACGTCAGGGGAAATCCCAGACGTATCTCCTACTCCCGCCGTAGCTAGTACCGGCACGCCGCACAGCAGATATTCCCCTAATTTAACAGGCGCAACGCCTTGCATTGAAAATGTGGGGCGACGAAAAGCAAGCCCCAAATCAGCACTCGAGATATACATAGGAACATCGGCGGGAGACGCCGACCGAACAACTATCCGATGCGCCACCTCCGAGTGCTTTGCCACCGCCGAGCAAGCTATCTCTACCGACTCAGTTAGAATCAAAAAATAAGCATCCGATCGCCTTTGAAAAATATCGTGAAATACCGATATCATTTCCTCTAAGCAATATTGATCTCCAAGAGAACCAACATATAAGATCAGCGGTGAATCCTCTCTTACTCCCAACTCGGCACGAACTTCGGACCTAACACCCGATTCAATGAGAGTAAACCGCTGTGTATCCCGACCATTCCCCACAACATGGAACCGCTCAACAGGTGTACCTGGCCCCGCCCTTGCTAAAAGGATATCGGCTGCTGCGCGGGTACGAGTCAGCACTGATTCGGACTGGCGCACAGCCTGAGCCTCGACATCCCGCAAAAAACGATAAACCATACCATTCGAAGACAGCCCGGCGAAATCAACCCTCTCATCCAACGGTAAACCGTCAGCGTCGAACAGCATCGGCAACGCCGTACTCTTTAACGCCCACATACAGGAAAGCGCTGGTAGCGTACTGCGCGGCATGACTACATCAATCTGCCAGTCTCGAATCGCTTTACGAATAAACTTGATTCCGTATAGCGCTGTAAGCAACGACCCAAGCGACACTGGCCTACGCCACACGCCAATTGAACGATACGGTATATTCATTACTTCGCATGCGTCACGAGTTTTCTGGAGACGTTCAGGGCTGCTCCAAGTAAACTGCACGACGTGGAATTTCCAACCTTCAGCCGCTAGACAGCCGAATATGGGCAAAAATAACCCCTCTAAATATGAGACTTGCGGGCCGTCCCAACTAACAAATAAAATATTCATATAACTTTGCGCTCGAAAAGCAAACGTCGGTAAAGCCGATCAACCTCATCGACGTAGCGCTTAGCGCTAAACCGCGCCATCGCACGTTTGCGCCCGTTCTGGCCCATCGAACGCCTCTTCTTCGTATCGTGGACTAGATTAAGTATTGCGCTTGCTAGGTCGTCCGGCCGGCTAGGCTCAACCAGGTACCCTGTATCACCATCTTTAACCACGTCTGGAATACCGCCCACATGCGTCGCCACAACAGGAAGCTCGGCAAACATCGCCTCGACCAGAACCAGCCCGAAGGCCTCACGGACGGACGCCAACGCGAACACGTCCATTAACTGATAGAAAGCCTGTGGATCTCCTTGATAACCGGCGAAGATCACGCTCTGCTCCACACCTAGCTTGCTAGCCAGATTGTGCAAAGCCTCTTCGTCCGGGCCAGAACCAACAATAAGAAGCTTCGCGCCAGGAGCCTCGTGAACAATTAAAGGCATTGCTTTGATCAGATCACTGGTACGTTTGTGGCTATCGAACAATCGACCCACCGTCCCTATTACGAAGGCATCGGCCGGCAACATTAATCGTTGTCGAATCGCGCCGAGATCTGTGAGACTAACGCCCGGCCTCTGAGCAACCCCATTATTAATTAGTGTGACTTTATTCTTCGGGACAAAAATCTTTTTCTCTAAATAGTCAACAACAGCAGGAGAAACACCTACCATATGGTGGCAGAGCCCAGCGAACGCGCGATTCAATAACCGCCCGGTCCACCTCCGATTCTGTGGATCGCTAGTTTCTTCGCCGATAATCACCGGTACTCGGCCAAGAACGCCCGTCACGGCCGCTTGAGCTAAACCTTCAAACACTGCGCCATGAATAATATGAGGCCGAAATTTGCGGACAATCCCTAGCGTCGCTTTATATGGCCTAAGATCAAAAATCCCTCTAAATTCGCCAACTTGATGAATCTCGCATCCAACGTACGAAAACAGCTCGGGCAGTGACCCGACGGCTTTGGTACATACAAGTTGTTGCTCATAGATTGTTGGATCGAGATTCTGCGCCAAAGATAACCTAGTTTGTTCGACCCCCCCGGACCCCACGGTCTCGAGGCAATGCAGGACGCGAATCTTGCCCATCAGAATTCGCTAAAACCTTTAAAGTCGACATGCTTCGCCCTCATGTCGTGCCCCTGTATTTCAAAACGATCGAAATTCTTATGATAGATGTAGTACAAGGATGAGTTCAAGGAATCCGAATTCTGAGCGGAGTCGGACACTCTTTTGCCAATGAGCGGCAAATCGCGAGGCAAGCTGTGACGTTCAACAAACCTTGGCCAATCATACGGCAGGGTTTCGAAGTATAAGACTTCGTCAAGTTCGACCTTTTGGACACTCACCAATTTATACTGGACCAAAAATGCAACCAACTAAGAACTTACGTGTATTCAAGGGCGAGCTTGCGATCCATTGGCCGAAGTCTTCTGCCGACAAAAGCGGGCCGATCTGCCGCCGTACGAACTTGCTATAGTCGTCGGAATAGCGAGCAGACCCCTTGAGTCCATTAAACGCAGACACAAATCGGTCGACTAGATTTCTAACGCCCGCAAACTCAAAGCACTCTTCAGTCAATTGTGGTTCGTATGCGGAAATACCTACGCAGCGGAATATGGCGGCCACGCTCACCCAAAACCGCCTTCCATATTGATCGACCCGCGTTTTAACGATACGGATAAAGATAACACGCTCAGCACGATTTTGCGTAGTAAGCGGATTTTTCGCTCGAATGACAGATCGCACAATTTTATCCACCCAAAGCGGAGCAGCGAATTCGATATCACGATTAGAAAGCCCAATCATTGATCTAGCGACTCGTGCGAGATTGCCGAGTAAAAGCGGTCTAAATCACGCACATAGTTCTCAGGCAAAAAACGACTAAGCACTGCGTCGCGACCGGCATGCCCTATGTCAGGCAATACAGCGCGGTTGGCCCAAATCCGCTGGAGCTCCGCTGCTAGCGCACTCGCGTCGGTCTTTTCGATCAACCAACCTGTACGATCATGCGTAATAATCTCTGGCGCCCCGCCCGCCGATGTAGCGAGCACAGGCACTGCACAGCCCATCGCCTCTACGAGGGCGAGTCCGAAACCCTCTGAAATCGACGGCTGCACATACAGATGGCACATCGAAATTTTTGCGAATGGGCTTTCTTGGTAACCTAAAAAATGAATGTAGTCAGCAATCTCTAAGTCATTCGCTAATTCAGTGAGACTTGACGCCAAACTTCCATCCCCAACCAGCCATGCTTCCGCTGGTATCCCGCGATCTCGAAGAATCCCCGTCGCCCGAATAAGGGCTTCTGGATTTTTAACCGATTCAAGACGCCCTACGTAACCTAAACGAAAGCGTCCATCTCTATGGTTAGATTGGCCAGGCATATGAGGAGGGAATTCAACTGGGTTATAAATACGCACAGCCTTCTCACTGGGAACCTCATCATGAACTACCAGCCAGTTGACCACCGCGTTTGATATACCTACGACTCTGTGTGCACAGCGAAATACCTGTTTAAATACCCATCTAGCACGCCTTCCATGCCTCGGGATACCAATCTCTTCTCCAACCCGAACCGGAACCTTGGCGAACCATGCCGCAATAAGGGCGTGGAAATTCGCTTCGGCACCGTGCGTATGCACTATTAAGGGACTCTCCCGTTTAAACATTCGCCATAGCTGATATACCGCGCGCGGGTTGGGGATCTTGCATGAAAGCCTGAGGCAAGTCACTCGAACCGGAATGCTTTCTAATCTAGCTGCTACGTGGCTCCCCTCCCCAATTGCGCAGAATCGATGATCATACACACTCAAGAACGCATTTCGCGCCAGTATTTCCATATGCTTCTCAACACCCCCAAAATGGAGTGACGTAAGCACATGAATTACCACGCCATCAGGCGCATCATCACGTCTCGACATCAGCGTAATTCCCTGAATACGTGCAAACCTAGAGGGTTAAACATGACCTGATAACTTCTTCAGAGGAAAAGGGTCGCATCAAAATACTGGAACTCTTATCGAAGTGACTTTTAATCTAAAGTCTAACCGCGTATCCATAACGACCTTACTCGCGCACAAAAACAAAGATCTGACGGCAATCACGCATCTAACGCCCGTCGGGTGTCACTAAAGCGAAGTTGGAATACGAGTTTGACCCGTTCATTCGGTACGTTAAAAAGAACGACAACCTAACTGTCGAACTTTTTAAGGAAAATGCGGCTACCGTTAGAAACAAAATGTCGCACGACAAAGCGGCAGAATCTGGCCCCGAGCAATACAACTCCAATATATAGCAGCTCGTTTTTCGCTCGAACCACTGTTTTTACGGGCAGCAGTCGTCGTATCTTAGTGAGAAACCGGCGGGCAGATAACCGGTGGCCTGATAGAAGCGATTGAATCATCGCAACAGAATAATATTGAGCAATTCTAATTTTTGCCGCCGAACACCCCGGCCCATTTGACTTCTCCTCGGCCGAAGAGCACGCGGCCTCTAGATATCCAATTCTGTCAAATGTATTAGAATCCAGATCATCAATTCGGCCGCCGTTATGCGCCATAGTGATATAACCAACCTGATCGCTAGAAACCGATTTAGCGCCCGAGGCTAAGTACCGTACACCATACTCCCAATCCTGGTGACGCCGTAACGACTCTGTCCATAAGCCAATTTGATCACACGCACCTCGTCTAAAAATCCCAGTAGCAATCGGAACACGGAAACCCTCAGTAGGCTTCGTTCGCGAAAATTTCCATCTCTCAGGGCCCACGCGAAACAAATGCGTACGCGGCGCCCCGCGCTGAGTGACACATCCCGACCACGCAAAAGAAGCACTTTTATGTAATTGCAAAGCGAGCACTTGGGCTTCAATTTTCTCCTCTACCAGGACGTCATCGGAATCGAAAAATTGGATATAATCGCCGCGCGAACTCGTATAACCTAAGTTTCGCGCTGCTGGAGCGCCTTTATTGCGCTGGGAAATGAATATTACGGTGAAATCACTATTTTCTTTACCAAGCCGCCAATCTTCGACGATGCGAGTCGTATCGTCAGTAGAACCGTCATCTACAATTACGACCTCGATCGGCCGATAAGTTTGATTGAAAACGGAGTTTAATGCCCGCCGGAGCAAAGCTGCTCTGTTATACGTCGGTATAATCACGCTAACTAGCTTGTTATGGATCATCGTGGTAACTATATTCCACTCTTGACAAATATTAAGAAAAGCACACTAAAGCACATAATCGTGAATCACCGCGACCGAGACACCAGCAGGTAACGCTTGCTCTTACGTGTTCTCGACAATACGCTTTTAGCGCGCTCTGGTACTGGGGCCGGCCCACGCGCCGAGCCTCTAGCTCATCGTGGACCGCGTCAAGACAACGCGGCAACTCGGTTGACGAGACTTCGCACCCGCCCGACTGCGCAACTATCTATACGGCTGTGCACGTCCCCATGTTGCTAATATACATTTAGCTCATCGCGATCGAGATTCCAGCAGGCCCAATTGTGAGAGCAACCCAAGTCCAGCAGGCCTGGAAGATCGCGGCCTCGTGGACTTAGCGCTTCGGTCATCTCTAGCAGGCCGAAACACGAGTACGCGGCCTTGGGCTCGACGCCGCAGCGCTCAGACAACGACATGCCGACGTGACGTTCGCGCTTGAACCGTATCGTTTTTTTCAGCAGCGAAATAGCATCGCTAACCTCTACAAACTTCACTCGGCAGTGAGCCCAACTAATTACCTAGGCTTGACCATCACGCCCTCGGCAACACGCTATTTCCTCAATCGTAATTGCCCCGACGAACTTGACGCCAAAAAGCACCTGTTGTCATAACCCCTTGGCGGCCAAAAGTAATTTACATAAGTGATCCCGCGTTACCTTCGCCACGTGAACACCTCAAGTGCATCGCGTCCGGCGGATCGCCACCCCCCGATAGCCGTCCCAGCTCGCCAGTACTCACGACTCAATACGAGTCGTAGGAGTATGGCGACTCGCCGATGAAGTTTCGAGCGGCGTAGATTAGCGCGCTCCGCCATAATAGTCGCTGATCTCTCGTAATAGCATTTCGCCGAACGCAGCTCCTCGAGAAGTGCCGGAGAAGACGCATCTAAAAGCAGACCAAGGGCGATAGCTCGGTTCTGCAAAAACTTCGAGTGGTAGAGCAAGACGTCAGCGGAGATTCTCTTCCGAAGCCTCCCTTTTAAATAACCTTTTCCGGGTTGAGCCGACGCCGGCGGCTTATTCTCTGCTGTCGCCGATTCTGAATGACGGCGCCTTTTGACCAGCGCCTCAGGAATATAGCAAGCCGAGCCAATACACTGCGACAGCCTCAATATCCAATCGTCGTGAGGTACAACATCGTTAGTTTTGCGGCTAGCTGGAAAACGACGGCTGTACGGCACATCCTTGACTAAAAACGCCCTGAAAACCTGACCACACCCCATACCGCTCTGAAAAAACGGCATTGTCAATCGTGGGTAAACAACATACTCCGATGCCCAGGCAAAATCTCCTGTGCGCGTCAAATCGTAGTTGACCAACTCGGCCGGATGTGCGATCAGCACTGCCGACGGGTTTTTCCGAATGTACTCGGAAACGATTTCCAGTTTCTCTAGCGCCCAAACGTCATCTTGATCGCAAAACCCGATCCAGTCCCCTGTACACAGACTTGCCGCCTTAAGGAAATTATCCGCGTAACCAAGACGTTTTTCATTTTGATATACACGAACCTTAAATTCCGATTTCCTCTTAAAATCTTCTACGATTTCTAATGTGCGGTCGGTTGAGCCATCATCGCAGATTACTACCTCCTTCGGCTTCAAAGTCTGTCGAGCGAGACTATCCAACTGGTTATAGAGATAGCGTTGCCCGTTAAAAGTTGCCATCGCGATCGATATCATGCTGCTCATTCCAGAACTGTGATAAACAACCAACTATTATTTATAAAATTACAGACGTCTTTGACCAGATTAGCTCAGAATACAGATTACGCGGGATTCGGTCACCTAGATCCTAGATAATCCGCCTAGATGTTTAAGTGACGATCTGCCGACTTGTGCCACCTATAATGACCATCAGAATATTCACAACGTTACTCGCTGGCCGAAGCGGCTCGGCCGATGATTTCGAGAGGCCGACGGCTGAGACATGCCCTCCGTAAGGCAAGTGCTTGGCACGAGGCCAACAAACTCGCCGCAGTTAAACTTACTCCGAAAAACGAAAAAGAGCGTTATTCTTGTGCGGATCGGTCAAAACTGAACGGTTCACCACAACAGCACTTCTTTTTTCTACCGCCGAGAAGATCGTTTCGTAGCAAACGCGGCTCAGCCAGAGCTTAGGCGAGGCCGCACAAACATAATAGGTTAGATTAAGAAACTTAACGACTTCAGAACCAAGCGGCGAGTCGAAACCACAATCGCATAGTATTCTTTGGTCCGTGAGTAGTAGTCGTTCGCAAGCAGCAAGGGTGACCCAAAGCGACGAGTTAGACACTCTCGGGCGCAACTAGTCATTGCACTTATCGCTTGATTAGTTTCGTACTAAATCTCCCGAACTTGATATGAAAACGCATCAAAGTCTGACCGGTAAAACTTGACTATGTCCTTATAGCATTTTTCAAAATCAGCCTCAGTCGCCGAGTTCTTGCAAGACTTTTTCTCGAAGGTCTCTCTCGGCCGACGACGTGTCAAAGCGTGCTTGAGATTTTTCAAATTACCCAGGCCGCCGGCACGACGCGAACCGAAGATTTGGCACGCGCCTTCCACCCCTTTATCTTCAAGTTTGAAAATATCTACATGTACCCCGTTGGGTACAAACTCAATCTGTGGCCGGATATGGTTGTCGCATAGAAAGGGATTATCCTGATACCTTGAAAACCTATCACCAACCCACTCCGCAACACTGAGGTGTGTCAACCCTTGAACTCGCTGCCAGTAGTATTCCGACTTAACGCGGTCGAAAGGATTTCTAACTATTGTAAAAACAGCGTCGAATTTATCGAATCTGAATAGTTCGCCTAACGGTGCCGCATGCAAATGCTGAAAGCTAGCTCTGCAATATGGTATCTCTCGCAGCGACCGCCCACGAATCGAGAAGCTCTCAGTCCAGCCGGCATAAGCCGCGATTTTTTCAACACTCGATCCTGCCGACTTAGGTATGTGAATAAAAAGAACGCTTTTATTACCTTTCGTAAAAATAGGCATCAATAAACCTGCTCGCTAATTCTCGTTCGCCCCGTGTCTAAGCCACTTTCCGCGGAAACCGACGGGGTCAGAAACCGACGGGGTCAGGTCTTGCATTGTGCATGAATCAATCACGCCGAAGATTCTAACGAGCCACTGCTGCAGAATTATCAGCCTGCGCAAGATTCCCGAATTCCGCGCTCTGCCGAATAAGCTCGTCGTAACTGCCGCGGGCGGCGATTCGGCCGTCGTGGAGCATGAATACTTCGTGACATTTCTGAACCGTGGTCAGGCGATGGGCAATGACAATGAGCGTACGACCGCCGCGCATGGCATCGAGTTCGTTGACGATACGAAGCTCGGTTTCGTTGTCCAGCGCGGACGTGGCCTCATCCAGCACGATAACGGCCGGATCGTGATACAACGCGCGGGCAATACCGATGCGCTGACGTTGACCGCCGGAAACGCGAACCCCGCGTTCTCCGACGATGGTGTCGTAGCCGTCCGGCAACTTGTTAGTAATAAACTCGTGGATATTTGCGATGCGCGCGGCGCGTTCGACGGCGCTATGGTCGATTTCGGCTTCCGCAAGACCATAGGCAATGTTGCTGGAGATGGTGCTATCGGTCAGGTAAATATCTTGCGGGACATAGCCGAGATTGGCCTGCCACTGGCTGCGATTTTTTCCAGTCAGCACGGTGCCGTCGATAAGTATTTCGCCGGCGCTGGGTTCAAGCAGGCCCAGAATGATATCGGCCAGGGTTGTCTTGCCGGCGCCGGTTTGGCCAGTGAGCGCGACAAAACTGTTGCACGGGATAGTCAGGGTGATGGCGTCGAGCGACGGCGCGCTGGTATTGGGATAGTGATAAGTAAGATTACGCAACTGGATTGTTTGGTCGAAGACCAGTTTTACCGGTTCGTGAGGGCTGGTAGCGACATTGGATTCGGGCAGCGTCTGCGAAGGTCCGCTAGCCGCTTGCGCAGGCGGCTGATGCGCGGTCAAGTCCTTCTGCAGAGTGTCCAGCACGGATTGATTGAACCGCCACTGCGCAAAGCCTTGATAGATATTCTGCAGCGCCGGCAACAGGCGATAGCCGGCCACAACAAACGCGCTGGCCAGCGGTAGTGCTGATTGCAGCCCCTGGCCACTGGCCAGCAGGTAAAGCATGGCAGCCATGACAATGCCGAACGCCAAGCCTTCGATGGCATAGCGCGGGACTTGAGCCAACACTTGACTTTTGGCCATGGCGTTGGCAAATGTCCTTGCGGCAGGGTCGTAGCGATGGATGAAGTGGGCTTCCCGATTAAGCACCTTCACTTCCTTGACGCTGCCAAACGCCTCACCCACGGCCTTGAACCGCTCGGTGTTCGCTGCCATTCGTGTTCGTCCGGTACGCAGCAACACGCGTCGAATAGTAAGATAAACCAGCAGATAAGCGCAGCCGAAGATGAGTGTTACGGCTAACGCCAGTAGCGGTTCCAGCCAGAAGAGAAAACCGACGATCATCGCCGCGGTGATACCAAAGGCCAGCGCCTTAAGCGCTGGCATGAGGACGCCGTTAGCGAACTGCTGGGATTCGATGAGGATGTTCTTGCCGGTCTCCGCGGAATTGCGGTTGAGGAAAGTCTCGTAGGGCTGGTTCAGGTAGCCTTCCAGCAGGCGCGCCGAGATACGTCGCTGTACGCCCCAGGAAAAACGCGTCATCAACCAGATGGTAAGCGCAGTGACAACATTACTAAGAACAAGGATCGCGAGTAGTACGCTGCCGATGAGGATTAGAAAGCCATTGACCGACGCGAAACCCAGCACGGTATAGAGCCAGTCGAGCGCGGCGTTGGTGTGAACGTGTTCCGGGTTCGACAGCAACGAGACGAAAGGCAGGATCACGCCGACGCCGGCCATTTGCATGATGCCCATGGTGAACATGGCCGCCAGCACGCCGGCGAAGCGCACGCGTTCGGCGGGCGAGAACAAGGCTAGCATTTGGCGGAGGGGTCGAAACATGCGGTTTTGGATGGAGCTTTTTGGATTGGATGAACGGTCAGTTCGCGGCAGTTATCAGCATGTCAGTTTACGGCTTTAGCCTAAACCGACCTACTTAAGCGGAGTGCAAACCCTTAGCGCTAGTATTGATAGGCGTAGTAACCATACTTACTGTAACCATATCGACGTCGATCAATCCGCAGACCGTTGAAGATAGCGCCCGTAAGTTTCAAATCGTCGCGATGCATACGACGAACCGCCTGGTCGACTTCGTGGCCCGTGCTGTGTTCGCTACGGACGACGAGGAAGGTCGCTGCAACGTGATTGGCTACGATGTTAGCGTCCGTGACGTTGAGCACCGGCGGCAAGTCGAACAGCACGTAGTCGTACTTGCTTTCCAGCTTTGTTTTCATCTCGTCGAAATGGCGCGAGATGAGCAGTTCCGCCGGGTTCGGCGGGCGTTTACCTGTCGTGAGAACATCAAGATTCTCGACCTCGGACTTCTGGATTGCACCGTCGACGGTCATGTCGCCCGAAAGCACTTCCGAAAAGCCCGGCCCCTGCTCCAGGCCAAACGCGCGGAACAGCTGGCCGCGGCGTAGATCGCCATCCACCAGGAGTACACGCGCTCCGGCCTGGGCAATGAGCGCGGCTGTGTTGGCGGCGATAAAGCTCTTGCCGCAGGCCGGCGTCGGGCCGGTTATGGCGATGTACTTGGTGTCCCCCTCGATCATGGCGAATTGCAGACTGGTGCGCAGGCTGCGGATGCTTTCTACAGTGGGGTCGTCCGGGCGGTGTACGGCCAATAAATTGAAGCCGCGCTTGCGGCGTTTGATCGTCGACTCCCAACTGGAGAACGGTACCGTGGCGTAGACCGGCAGCCCGTATTTGGACTCGATCTCGGTCGGGTCGTCCACAGTTACGCGTAGTAGTGCCCGCGTAAGTACCAGGAGGATTGCGACGACGATACCGGCCAGAAGGCCGATAAGCAGCCATAGCTGCCGCTTCGGTGCGATCTTACCATTGCTGGCGTATGCACTATCGACGATATGGGACACGCCGGTGATACCGGCCTTGGTAATTTCAAGGCCCTGGGAAGTATTCAGTAGCTGTGTGTAGAGCTGGTTATTGACCTCCACATCGCGGCGCAGCTGCAGCAGCTGAGACTCGGCTTTGGGCAGGGTCTTTAGCTGTTGCTGGAGTTCGTTGCGCTGACGCACGAGGCTGGCGCGCTTGTCGTTGGCGGCCTGGACCTGCGGAGCGCGCTGGGTGTATTCCTGCAGCAGTTCCTGGCGCTGCAGTTCCGTTTGCGCGATCTGCTGGTCCAGATTGGTCAGGCGCTGAAATACGGACTGGGCCTCGGCGCTCAAGTCAAGCGTGCCACTTTCCGTCTGGTAGTCGCGCAGCTTGTTTTCTGCGAGGTCGCGTTCTTCCTTGAGCTGCGGCAGTTGCTCCTTGAGAAAGTCCAGACGGCGCTGGGCTTGTTCCGACTGCTTTTCCACATTCTGTTCAATGTAGGAGGTCATGACCGAATCCAGCCGGCGCTCCGCCTCGGCCGGCGAACTGCCTAACAGCGTGAGGTTGAGCAGGCCGGAGCCCTGCGGCTGTTCCGAGATGGTCAACTTGGACTGAAGGCTGCCAATCGCGGCCGGGCGCGGCACGTACCGGACACTAAAATGCGTGCCGGGCCGGGCGTTCAGCGCCTCCACGAAGATCTTGATCGGGCCGATGCCCGGCGCCTGGCCCGAGGCGGTCGTGCCGACGCGGCCCTTGAGTACCTGCTGCCCATCGCGGTTGTACAGCGTGAACTGGTTCTCGCCGTTCGCCACGAGTTGAAACGATGCTGAATTGACAGCATCCGGCATCTCGATACGCGTGACGTTGACGGATTCGTTGCCCCAGGCATAGCCGCTGGCAAACGGGATCTCGAAACGGCCCTTGAAGTTGGCTGTTACAAACCGGGCGATCGGCTCGCCAATGACGGGGAAATAGTCCGGCGCGGCCCGCACACGCAGATGCAGATCGTCCACCGCATCGCCCACGACCGAGCGCGAGCGGATGACGGCCGCCTCGGCGCTTACGGCCCTGATATTGGAACGGCCGCCGGTGATCTGCTGTTCCATGAACGCCTGCGGCGCCATGTTCTGGCTTTGCTCGACACGCATGAGCGACGTGGCCTGATACACCGGTGGTGTTTTCCAGGCGAAGTACGTGGCAATCAGCAGACCGAGAATGGCGAACGCGGCGATCCACGGCCAGCCATCGAGGACGATGCCGATATATTCACGCAGATCGATCTCTTTTTCGTCGTCGGCGGACTTACTGCCCTGCTTATCCTCTGCTGATACCAAAATCTTCTCGTCTAGTTGTTGTCCCGACTAATGCGGTCATAGAGGTAGTAACTCTGCGACAGCGCGTTAATCGAGGGAAGAATGAGCGCCAGCGCGCGGTTGAAGTTCACGAAGTTCGCCGGCGCGGCGAAGACCACGTCCCGCGGTTGCAGCTTGAACTGGTTGGCGAGTAACAGCCCACTGACGTTACTGGCATCCAGCTTGTAGACGTTCGGGCGCAGCACCGTTTGCACGCCGCCGTCGCGCGTGGGCTGACTATCGACAAAGCCGCGGATGACATAAATGGCGCTGGTATCAGCGCTATTCAGGCTTACACCGCCCGCATCGGCAATGGCGTCGCTGAGTGACATCCCGCCAGTAGAGTACGGCAGAGCTGTCTGCTTGCTGAATTCGCCCACCATGAAGATGCGGTTGGCGCTGTCGTCGATGAGCAGGCGATCGCCCGGGCGCAGGGGCACGGGCCGGCCGCTGGCGTAGATTTCGTTCAAATCCAGGGGCGTGGATTCGCCATCACGAATGAGGATGACGTTCTGCACGCCCACGCCGCCGCCCTCTTTCGTGGCCAGCGAGTCGCATTGATCCAGTGCTTCGAGCACGGTGATGGTGACGTCGGTAAACGGCACGGTGCAGGGCTTGGCGATATCGCCGGAAATATAAATCCGCTGGCTGCGATATTCGCGCACACGCACGTCCACCTGCGGCTCGCGAATGTATTGCGACAGGCCCTTGGCGATACGCTGGCGCAACTGCTTGAGCGTCATGCCTTCGACGTTCACTTCGCCTACATAGGGGTAGAAGATATTGCCGTCGGCGCTGACCAGCTGGCCCTGGATGCCTTCGTTATTGGTGACGCCGGCGGGGTTGGTGAGTTCCGGATGGCCGAAGACGATCACCTGCAGCACGTCACCGGGGCCGATGGTGTAATTGACGGTTTCTTCCGGCGCGGCGGATACGCGTTGCTGCGCTTCGCCGAGCGGGCGCGAAGCCGCGATTTCCTGCTGGTGGCGAATGAGCCAGGGCGTGATTTGCAGCACACGCGGCTCGTAGTCGATATCCTGCTTGGATAGCTCTTCGTCGTAGGTGGCGGCGTTGTCGTTGCCGCCGAAGTCGTACCAGCTGCCGCTGTCCATGGCATCGGAGCTATAGCCGGGCAGCGCGCAACCGCCCACGCCCAGCACACCGGCCATCAGCAGGCCGACGACCGCGCAGCGTGCCACGCCATGACGCGCGTGCTGCAACACGCCCCCCTTACCCAAGTTCGTCATGCTCATTCCCCTGAATTCGTTATACCGTCGACAGCGTGCACGCTGCCGTACGGGCCCGACCGTGGCAGTTTACGCGATCTATGGTAATTCCACCCCAAAAAATTCGGCATCTTTGCGATCGGCTTTTCGACGGCGAACCGTTCAATACGGGGCTAGCCCGCACCATGGTTCGCGGCCGTTGCTGGCTGCAGCCGCGCCAGCCATGCCGAAACCCCTTTTTCGATTTCAGCATAGGCGCTTTCGAATACATCGTCACTTAGACGATAGGGGTCAATAATGTCCTCGCCGCCGGTCCAATGCGATGTGAGAAACACGCGCCCCCGGCTTTCCGGGAACTGGCCGCAAAGCCAGTCTTTCTGAGCAGCCTCCATGACCAGCACCAGTTCGAAGGCCTGCAGCATGGGACGGGTGACCTGCTGGCCCCGATGGGCATCCAGCGCCAGGCCTTCGCGCGTGGCAATCGCGGCCGCGGCTTCCGGCATCTTGCCGCCGACGACCGCGCCGATGCCCGCCGAGGCGACCTTCATCGCCGGGGCATCGCGCCGAATCAGCCCTTCCGCGAGCGGGCTGCGGCAGATGTTACCGGTGCACACACAAAGAACGCTCTGGATTTGCATACTCGACTGCTTTCGGTGGTGACTGCGCGGGGTAGACGGCTGGCGGTTGCGGTGCCTGTGGCTCGTTTATGCCGTCAACGTAGCCTGGGCCGGCTATACGATACGCATGTGCGTTAGCGGCTGACGCGCGCCTCGCCGCGCAGGTTGCCGAGCTGGTCGACCACACGCACCTTGTTGTAGTCGCCGGCCGGCGGGCGAAGGGCCACACAGGAGGCGACGAGCGCCTGGCTAACCGCCGCGTCCAGACGCGGGGCCTTCCAGTCCATGCCGATGGTGAGGGTATCGTTTTCGATGGCCGTGCGGCTCCTGTCGAGCGAGACCGTATAACCACCAGTCGGGCGCTGGCCCATTTCCACGACGATCACGCCGTTGGGCGCTGCCATGTCCGGGCTGAATTCGCCGATGCTGCGATAGTCGATCCAGTTACCGAAGGCGTTGGCGTTGCCGAAATACAGCGCGTCGGAGTCTTGCGAGGTGGTTCCGCAATACTGGCTTTCGCCAATCACGTCCACCTTGGGGCCGCCCCGGCCCGGGCCGAGCGCACAGCCGGCAAGCACGAACACAAGCAGACCGGAAAACAGCGATCGCATCATGGTTGGGAACATTCGGTTGATCGATTGCAGCGGATTTCGATAGCGGCGAAGCCTAGCACGACGCGCCCGCATGCGGATATGAACGCAGCGTGGGTATCGGCCGATGTATGGGAAAGTTTCGGGTGGGTGGGTTAGGGAAGCACTGCACAACCTGTCACGGTCGCGCCAGCGTGCTTTGCGCGCGATTGACAGACAAGTGAGCGCGTAGCGTGCCCAAACCAATAAAAAGTTGCACGGTAGCGAACACTGACGCCGATCAAGCGCGCGCAAAGCCCAGGCCCCGAGGGGGTTCGGCCTCACAGACGCCGCGGCTTCGTTGCCAAGCTTGACCTGCCAACCAGGCAGGCGCTGCGCTTGGACGCCTTGCCGCACCGTCCGTGAGGACTCGCACGCGTACCGCGAGAGGTCATGCAGAGCTTCCCTAGCGGGGGGGGTGGCGTTGTTCGGGTTTGGGGTGCGCGAAGCGGCGGCTGTGCGGTTCTTTGGCGCGTGGATTGGAGGGAATTCTGCGGGCTGGATTCTTTGTTGCGTTACTCTTGGCTAACCCATCCTCGGGTTCGGCTTGATAGTCACCCTCAACTGCTAGTATGTAATTGCAAACATAGGTTCTTGCGACATGTCTAAGCTAGACGGCCTTAAAGAAGAGCTCGCCTATCTCAAGCTATGGCTCGGGATCATGATCGTTACAGGCATTAGCTTGATCGGCTGGCTTCTGACGAGCGCACATACAGCAAGCTGGTTCTTATTGCTCGGTGGCTTCATAGCACTGGCGTCAATTGCCGCCGGATGCACTGCGCTTCACCGCCAGATTGGAGTCAAAATCAGAGAAATTTCGGAGTTATAGCTATGGAAGTTTTAATGGCGATAGTCCTAGTCGCAGGCGCCGGGTTTCTCACGTACTTAGCCCTGGATGCCGTGCGCCGCACCAAATAAAGTGCCGGCAGGCCGTGAGCCAACGTGGGCGCGCCGCATGGGCAATTCTAATCGCGGTAGCCCGATTGCCTTTGCGGGCTGCGTTCCTTGTTGGATTATGCTGCGCTAATCCACCTACCCCCTATTCCGATGTCAGCAGTTCCTTCAAGCGCGCCGTCCCCACGGCGCAGTCATCGCCGAGTAAACGCTGCCGCACGCCGACCAGGTGATGATCTTCTTTGTCCACGAGCGCGATGAATTGTGCCAGCCGGAGCCGTCTGTCTGGGTTTACAGCGGTACCCCGGTTCGACGTGCTTCGGCATCGATAGAACGTAAGGGATGGCGGCCATCATGGACGACGATATCGATTCGCCGTTCGCCCAGCCGTCTTAGCAAACGCGCGTGAAGCCGTAATTCCTGGTCAAGCAGGTCAGCCGCGTTGCCCTCACTTTCGATGTACAGATCAATGTCCCCGCCGCGGGCCGCGTCGTCTACGCGCGAACCGAACAGCCGAACGCGGGCGTTCGGCCCGAATACCCGCGTTACTTCTTCGCGAATAGCGTTTCGCTGGTCATCAGTCAGACGCATGCGCTCTCTTGGTTCGCGTTATTTACGACAACAGATCATGTCGAGCCGATGTCTCAGATGTTACCTGACGGCGTTGACCGCCTTCGTTTGCGTTGGCCGCGTAGGTTGGCTTCGGCCGAAGGCCGTAAGCCAACGTGGGGCCGCGTTGTGGCCGGTTGACACTTTGCGGGTTGGAACCGGCTCACGGGGCTTCGTTCTTTGTTGGGTTACGCGGCGCTAACCAACCTACGGCCACGTCACATGCCCCTGTTAGGGCGCGTCTTGGTCGGTGAGGCGGCCGGTAACGAACTTATGAACGATGCTCGATATGAGTGTCTGGTAGGGGACGCCCTCGCGAAGCGCGCGCGCTTGTAATAACTCAAGATCTTTTCCAGACATTCGTATATTCACACGCTTGTCTTTTTTAAACGCGCGCCGTGCTGCACTCACATAGCCTTGCCGCATTTCAGCGGTCAATACCGACTCGAACTCGCCTCGCTCGTAAGATTCGAGTATTTGCTTTTCTTCGTCCGTCAGGGCCGATTCGTTATTCATCAGACACCTCTAGATACTGCTTGGTCGCTTTCCGACTCGGGATGATCGTTTTCAGAAAACAACCTTCACTCGACTCGACAAACGGCACCAGCCAAGCGTAGTCGTCTATTTCTACGATGAAAATTTTTTGGGCCGGATATTTCGCCGGATTGTGATGCGCCACGACATCGAGCAGACCGCCCTGCTCAATCAAGAAAACCACTCTCTCGAAAGAGATACCGCGACACTTCACCAGCCATTCGTTCTTTTCGACATTCCAATCAAAGCGCGCCATTTAGCTAGGTTACCATCGCGGGTGCCGGTCCGGCATACAGCCGCTTCGATTGGCTTAGGCCGAAGGCCGTAAGCCAACATGGTGCCGCCGTTGTGGCCGGTTGATGCTTTGCGGGTTGGGATCGGCTCACGAGGCTTCGTTCTTTGTTGGGTTACGCTGCGCTAACCCAACCTACGGCTACGGGGCTATGTAGCGCGCGCTGTGTCGGCGAGGCCGGCTTCGATATAGCCGTGTTCGATCAGGTACGCCACGATCTGTTCGACGCCCTGCGCTATGCTGGTTTCGTCCGTGCGCACATGAATTTCCGGGTATTCGGGCGCTTCGTACGGGGCGCTAATGCCGGTAAAGTTGGGGATGCTGCCGGCGCGGGCTTTCTTGTACAGGCCCTTGGGGTCGCGCTGTTCGCACACATCCAGCGGCGCGTCGACGAATACTTCCAGAAAATCGTTTTCGTCGCGCTGGGAGAGGTTGCGCGCCATGTCCCGGTCTTGCCGGTAGGGCGAGATGAACGCGGTGAGGTTGATAATGCCGGCATCGCGAAAGAGCTTGGCGACCTCGCCAATGCGGCGAATATTCTCGATACGATCTTCGGGGCTGAATGCCAGGTCCCGGTTAAGGCCGGTGCGTACGTTGTCGCCGTCCAGGCGGTACGTGCGACAGCCCATCTGATACAGCCGTTCTTCGAGCGCGACCGAGAGCGTGGACTTGCCGGAGCCGGACAGGCCCGTAAACCAAATGGTAAAGCCCCGGTGCTGATTGAGCAGTTCGCGGTGCTTACGGCTGACCGTACCTTCGTGCCAAACGATGTTCGAGCTTTTGCTTTGCGTCATTGGATGTCCTGATTGCTGGCTGCGGCGTGCGACAAGCGGGCTTTTATCGTCGCGTGTCGCACAAAACATACATCCCCATGCCTTACCCGGCCCTGCGTAACGTAACGCAAATCAACACGTACGGCACAGCGGGCGCCGCCGGCACGTTGTCGCCGTGTATTGCGACGGGCATGCGGTGGGCACGGAACGATGGATTCAAAAATGCCCGGTTTCAGACAAACGTGCGGATGAGGCGACACGCATGCCTCATGCGGCGGCCTGCAGCGCCTGTTCGAGCGCTACGAGGGTCGCGGCCGCGCCGGTCTGCAGGCGGACATCGCAATAGTCGGAAATATCCGTGCGCTGCGGGTTGATTTCCAGGGTGGCGCGGCGTTCCATGGCCGCCTGTTGCACCGGCGCGGCGATATAGGGAAACACCGCGCTCGTGCCCACGACCATGACCAGATCGAAGCCTTCGCCCAGGGCCTGGTCATAGCGGGCCACGGCGCGCTCGGGCAGCATTTCGCCAAAGAGCACAACGTCCGGTCGCACCACGGCGCCACAGTCCGGACAGGCCGGCGGCAAGGTATCGAGCCGGGCGTAGTCTTCGACCGCTGTGTGCCAGTGACAACGGGTGCATTTCAGGCGGTGGATCGCGCCATGCATTTCAATGACGTCACGACTTCCCGCGCTTTGATGAAAGCCATCCACATTCTGCGTGAGCACACAAAAACGTTCGAAGCGCCGCGCCATGGCTGCCAGCGCGCGATGGCCGTCGTTGGGCCGCGCCCCGCGGCAGGCACGTTCGATCTCGGCGATATATTTCCAGGACAAACCGGGGTCACGCTCGAAAGTATCCCCCGACAGCGCCTGCTCGATCGAGATCCCATCCGCGGTGAGTTCGCGATCGTACAGCCCACCCACGCCGCGATAGGTGGGCAGGCCCGAATCTGCCGACATACCGGCGCCGGTGATCACGAGCACCCGCCGCGCCTGGCCGAGCATGGCGGCGGCCTGTTGCATTTCGTCGGTATCGGTTCGGCTGTACACGTTGGCCTGTCTCCCGCGGCGCGGCCCGAAGGCGCATTCGAATGAGGGTGAGGCCGTATTGTGCCGCAGGCGCGACATTCGCCCAATGGCCAAGCGCCGAGGCTTGCACCGATCCGCGCGCCCGTGGGTGGATTAGCGGCGCGTGATCCGACAGCGAAAGTTAGGCCCATATCGACTTGGATGCCGACGTCGCCCAAGCTCACATCAGCGCTCGTCAAAGTCGCGGGCCGATTCGAGATAGTTGCGTATCGCTATAGCAAAAGCACGAAATTCTTCGAGCCGATGCCAAGCGATTGCGTGCACGATTTCCCAATCAATCGCCTGATAGCTATGGACAGCCACATTGCGAAAGCCCACGGCCGCCTTTAGGGTGCTGCATGAGGCGGCGTCAATGATGCCCAGATGGTGCAAGCCATCAAACGCCTCACCCATCGTCGCCGGCGCAGGCTCGTCGTTGCAGGCGACGACGTGCGCCGCCATGTCCACGCATATCTGTACGGCCCGAGTAATGTTGATCGCCAGGATGTCCTGCCGATCAGCGTCGAATAACAACGCCTCGACGCTAGGCGCACGTTTTTCTTCAATACGCGCTACACAGCGCCGCAGGGATTCGAGCTTTTCGTTCAGGATATGCCCAGCCATTCGTCTCTACGCGCCTTCAAAATGCGTTCTCGATATGGCAAGAAATCGGCGCTATCGAACAGCATCCGGGTGATCTGGCTGGGGTAGACGTCATCGTCGACCGCGTATACCACCTTGCCGCCCAAAATCGCGCTGCGCACGCTTGGCACGCCTGCACTTGCCAGGTCAACCAAGTCGACCGGCCGCCCAAAACGTTGGCTCAGCTCGCTCATCATCGTGCTACGGCGTGTGCTATCCAATGGCCGGTCCGCGAGTACCGCCAGATCGAGGTCGCTGCTTTCGGTCGCCCGACCGCTTGCAAGGGAGCCAAAAACCAGACCCAACCGAATATCGCGCTGCTGCGCTAAATAAGCGCCAATATCGCGAAGCGTGTGATCGGTGGAGTAGGTCATGGATCGATTATGGCATTTTTAAATCGACCGCGACTTACCCTTCGTGACCAAAAGCAACAACGACGCCTTTGCCATATTGGGTCCAGCAAGCATGGTTCGTCGCTTACACCATCCGCATAGGTTCGATGAGCGGAGCGCAATCCAACATAGCCGGTGTGACGCGCGTACCTGGAGGCCTAAGCCATATAGGGTTAGCGCAGCGTAATCCAACAAAGAACCGTGCGAATCCGCCGATATCCGACACCGGTCGCCCGGCCATTTTCATCCGTGCGTGCATTGCGCACGTAGACCGAGCAAACCGCTGCGGCGGTCGCCGCCCATTTTCCAACGCGCTGCTGCCATGGCCAAACTCCGAAACCTCATCCTCGTGCTCGGCGATCAGCTCGATCTCGACCTGTCCGCCTTCGATGGTTTCGACCCGGAACGCGATGCGATCTGGATGGCGGAAAACGACACCGAGGCTACCCACGTGTGGTGCCACAAGAAGCGCCTGGTGCTCTTCTTTGCCGCCATGCGCCATTTCCGGGATGCGTTGCGCGAACGGGAATGGCCGGTGTATTACCACGCGCTCGCTGCCGATCGTCGGCACGACAGCGGGCCGGATTTCGCGGCCATCCTCACCGCGCGTATTCGCGAACTCGCGCCCGAGCGGCTGGTGATGACCGAATGCGGCGATTACCGCGTCCACGACATGCTCTCGGAATGCGCCGAGACACACGGGCTCAATCTGCAGGTGCGCCCCGATCGCCACTTTTATTGTTCGCTCGATACATTCGATGAGTGGGCGGGCTCGCGCTCGTCGCTGGTGCTTGAAGATTTCTATCGCGAAATGCGACGTACGCACGACGTGCTCATGGTCAACGGCAAACCCGCCGGCGGCGACTGGAATTTCGACAAAAGCAACCGCCAATCCTTCGGCCGGAATGGCCCAGGCGAGCTCCCCCATGTACGCGGCTTTCGGCCCGACGACACCACGCAGGCAGTGATCGATATGGTCGAGGCACGCTATGCCGATCACCCCGGCGATATCGATGGCTTCGATCTACCCGTGACGCATGCCGAAGCACGCACCGCCCTGCGCGATTTCGTCGACCATCGCCTGGCTCGCTTTGGCGCCTATCAGGATGCGCTATGGACCGACCTGCGTTTTGGCTACCACTCGCGCCTGTCCGCGGCCTTGAACCTGCATTTGATCGGCCCGCGTGAATGCGTGGAGGCCGCCGTCTCGGCATATCACGACGGCGATGCGCCAATCGAAAGCGTGGAAGGCTTCGTACGCCAGATTCTGGGGTGGCGCGAATTCGTGCGTGGCGTGTACTGGCAACAGATGCCCGGCTATATCCGACGCAATGTCCTACGCGCCCAGCTGCCCGTGCCGCAAAGCTACTGGGACGGCGATACCGATATGGCCTGTGTGGCCGATGCCATGGCCAACGTTCTGGAAAACGGCTATGCCCACCACATTCAGCGGCTGATGGTATTGGGGCTGTTCGCGCTCAACGCCGGCGTGCATCCGCACGCCTTTCACGACTGGCATATGGCGATGTATCTGGACGCCATCGATTGGGTCAGCCTGCCCAACGCGCTCGGCATGAGCCAGTTCGGCGACGGTGGCGTACTCGGCACAAAACCCTATTGCGCGTCGGGCAATTACATCAACAAAATGAGCAATTACTGCAAGAATTGCCGGTTCGATTATCGTAAGGCCACCGGCGACGACGCCTGCCCCGTCACCACGCTGTATTGGGATTTTCTCGACCGCCATGCCGATGTTTTCGAAGACAATCACCGCATGGTCTTCCAGATAAAAAACCTCGAGAAAAAACGCCAGGATGCCGAGCTCATGACCGCCATTCGCGATCAGGCGAAGGCTTTGAAGGCGAGAATCGAAAAAGGCGAACGCGTTTGAGCCAACGTAAAACGCTGATCGCGCAGCCGCGTAGCCCGTAGGTTGGGTTAGCGCAGCGTAACCCAACAGAACGGAGCCTATGTGCCCAGGCATACCTGCCAGACTTCAAACGGCCACACCGCCCCGTCCATGTTGGCTTACGGCCTGGCGGCCTAAGCCAACCTACGCGGCTCCCGCGCCGCCTCGCGCCCCGTAGACCCGTAGGTTGGGTTAGCGAAGCGTAACCCAACAAAGAACGAAGCCTGGCCAACACGAGGCGACGCCACCGCGCGTTGCACGGCCCCTCTCATTCATGGCCGATGGCCGGCGACACGGCCGGCGGTGTCTGCCCCCAATCCGGCGGATAACGCCCTTGCCGCACGGCCCGGTGGAAGCTCGAATACGGCCATGCGCCGGGCGTATCGACATATCCATGCTTGACCGGGTTGTAATGAATGTAATCCAGATGCTGCGCATAATCGTCGGCATCGCGGATGGTGTGTTCCCAGAAACGCCGTTGCCATAGCGGCTTGGGGTGCCGGCTGTGGCGTGCCACATCACTTTTGATCAAACGCCAGCGTAGCGAAAAGTCGGCATCGTCGGGTGGGAGCGTCCATACCGTATGCAGGTGATCGGGCAGAATGACGATAGCGTCGATCGCGAACGGGTACCGCATTTTTATGCGTCGCATGGCCTGGCGCAGCACGCCGATATCGACGGGCTCGGCCAGCCACGGCCGGCGTTCCGCGGTTACAACGGTGAAGAAAAAGCAGCCACCCGTTTGATAGTTGCGACGATAGCGCATAGCCCGTAGCGCTCGAGGCTCTACGCTCGATATCGGCGCGTCTATCGCCCGATTGAGCTTTTCGCGGTATTACATTGTTTGTGGCTTCGGCGGAACCACTCGCCCGTAGGTTGGGTTAGCGCAGCGTAACCCAACAAAGAACGAAGCCCGTGTTCCCGCGCGTACCCGCCAGCCTTCAAACGGCCGCGGTGCATGTGCCATGTTGGCTGACGGCCTGCGACCTAAGCCACCCTACTAGGCTGATGGTGGCGCTTGGGTATTCGCTGCGACCGACCGGCGCATCGTATGTTGCTTGGCTACCGTACTATCGGCGCACGTGCCTCGGCGCACTTTGCTATTCGAATCGAGCAAGACTATGAAAGAACGGGTGATCCTCTGGTTTCGGCGCGATTTGCGTCTGGCCGACAATCCGGCCCTGCGCGCCGCGCTCGACGGCGAGTTCGATTCGATCGTGCCGGTTTATATCCATGCGCCGCACGAGCTCGGCGACTGGGCGCCGGGTGCTGCGCAACGTGTCTGGCTGCATGAATCGCTCACCGCGCTTGCCGATGCTTTGGAGGCGCTGGGTTCGCGGCTGGTGATTCGCAGCGGCGATACGACCGAGGTGCTCGATACGCTCATCGCCGAAAGCGGCGCGACGGCGGTGTACTGGAACCGCCTTTATGACCCGCACACCATCGCCCGCGATAAACAGGTGAAGCAGCATCTGGAAGACCGCGATATTCAAACGGCGAGCTTCAAGGCGCATCTGCTCCACGAGCCGTGGACGGTGGAGACAAAACAGGGCGGCCCGTACAAGGTCTTCACGCCGTTCTGGAAAGCCATCAAGAACCGGCCCGTGGACACCCCATTGGCCGCGCCCGACACCCTGCCCGCGGTGTGGTCGCGCATCGGCTCGGAATCGGTGGCCGCGCTTGGGCTGCGTCCGAAGATCGAATGGGATCGCGGTATCCGCGCGACCTGGTCGCCCGGCGAAAACGGCGCCCACGAACGGCTCGAAACATTCGTTAAAGATGTATTGGGCGAATATGACGAGACGCGCGACGCGCCCGCACGCTACGGCACATCCTATCTTTCGCCGCATCTGCACTGGGGCGAAATCGGCCCGCGCCAGATTGTGCATCGGGTGGAAGAATGGATCGACGACCACCGCGAGACGAAAACGCTGCGTGCCCACGCCGACAGCTTCTTGAGCGAAATCGGTTGGCGCGAGTTTTCGCACCATGTGCTCTATCACTTTCCGACCACACCCGATGAGCCGCTCGACCCACGCTTCAAGGCGTTCCCCTGGTCCGGCGATGACGAGGGGCTGGCGTGCTGGCAGCAAGGGCGTACCGGTATTCCCATGGTCGATGCGGGCATGCGCGAGTTATGGGAAACCGGCTATATGCACAATCGCCTGCGCATGACGGTGGCGTCATTTCTGACCAAGAATCTGCGCGTGGCCTGGCAGCACGGCGAGCGCTGGTTCTGGGATACGCTCGTCGACGCGGATCTGGCCAACAACACCCTCGGCTGGCAATGGGCGGCCGGCTGCGGTGCGGATGCCGCACCGTTTTTCCGGATCTTCAATCCGGCTCGCCAGGGCGAGCGCTTCGATGCGAAGGGCGACTACGTGCGCCGCTGGGTGCCGGAACTGGCCGAGCTGGAAAACCGCCACATCCACGAACCCTGGAACGCACCTGCCAAGGCGCTCAAAGCGGCGAACGTCACCTTGGGCGAGGACTATCCGCAACCCATCGTGGACCTGAAAGCCTCGCGGCGCGAAGCCCTCGCCGCCTTCGACGAAATCAAGAACGACAGCCGATAGTCCTGGCGCGCACCAAAAAAAAGGCTCCCGAAGGAGCCTCTAGTCGTCATCCCCGCACATTGTGATTGTTGGTTGCCCGTCTAAGCGGACATCGGCGGGAAAATTGTTTTAGTAATCGTCGGGTCTGGGACCGTGGTTCTGCCTCCGAAAGCGCCTGCCGCCTGTTATTTTCGATGCCCTTGAGGGCTGGCGTGCAATTCGTTTCCTTGCATTCTTTGTACACGCAGCTGATGGCCGCGTCAACTACTGACGACGCATTCAGGTGACGCAACCACCATCTGCTAGATCTTGAGCAGCGTTTCGCGGTAGTACGCCAGTTCGGCCAGCGAATCACGAATATCGTCCATCGCCAGATGGGTCGCCTGTTTCTTGAAACCCTTCGCGACCTCCGGCGCCCAGCGTTTGGCCAGCTCCTTGAGGGTGCTCACATCGATATGTCGATAGTGGAAGAAGGCTTCCAGTTCAGGCATATAGCGGGCAAGAAAGCGCCGATCCTGACAGATGCTGTTGCCGCACATCGGCGACGCACCGGCCGGAACGTATTCCGCCAGAAAGTCCAGGGTTTCCTGCTGGGCGGCAGCCTCGTCGACGGTGCTGTTGCGCACGCGCTCCACCAGACCGGACTGATTATGCTGGCGTGTATTCCAGGCATCCATGCTGTCCAACAACGCGTCGTTCTGGTGAACCGCGCGCACCGGCCCCTCCGCCAGCACGTTGAGATCCTTATCGGTCACGAGCGTGGCGATTTCGATAATGCGATCAGCCTGCGGATCGAGACCGGTCATCTCCAGATCGATCCAGATGAGGTTGTCGTCAGCGTAGTTCATTGCAGCGGCGTATTCCGGACAAAGCGCCATTGTGCGGGGCGTCGCCCACAAGCGCAAAAGCCCCGCGATGCGCGTTCGAACTGATAGCCTGAAACGCGTTATTTGCGATAGGAACCGATGTCATGCCCCAGCTCAGCGCACAACATTGCCAGGCCTGCGACGGCAATACGCCCCGCCTCGACGAGGATGCGATCGCCAAGGCATTGTCACAGCTGGCCGACCGATGGGCGGTCCGCGACGGCAAACATATCGCTGCCGTATTCAAGTTCAAGAATTACGGCAAAACCCAGGCGTTCGTGAACGCGGTGGCCTATATCGCCCACCGCGAGATGCACCACCCGGAGATCGCCTTCGGCTACAACCACTGCATAGTCGAGCTCACCACCCACGCCATCGACGGCCTGTCCGACAACGATTTCATTTTCGCCGCCAAGGTCGATCGGCTCGTCGATGATTGAGGGTGCGGGCGCCGCCCTGCTTCGACCGACGCGATTGCAATGCGCGTTCACCGCATTGGTTCACCGGGCGTCGTTCCTTGTTGGATTACGCTTCGCTAATCCAACCTACGCCGGATCCAGGTCCTGTAGTCTTGTAGGTGGATGAGATGGATCCGCTCCTCCTAATCGGCGTCAATGCGCCAGACTGATGATTCTGACAACAGTCGAAAAGGAGCGGATCCATGCAACAGATTACGGAACTGGGTATCGACATCGCAAAGAACGTCTTCGAGCTGTGCGGTCTCAACGCTGCCCATGAGGTCGTCTACCGCAAACGGGTGCGCCGGCGTCAGTTTCTGGTCACGGTGCTTAATCTCGACGCCAAGCGCATCTATATCGAAGCCTGTGGCAGCAGCCACCACTGGGCGCGCCAGCTGCAGCGCGAGAACCGGTCGGTAACGTTGCTGGCGCCGCATCAGGTCAAGCCGTTCAACACCGGCAACAAGAACGATGCCAACGACGCATTGGCCATCGCCGTGGCTGGCACCCAGGCCAAGATTCGCCCGGTGGCGATCAAAAGCTTCGAGCAACAGGATATTCAAGCGCTGCATCGGGTGCGCGAGCAGGTCAAGAAACAGCGCACCGAAGTCATCAACCAGGCCCGCGGCCTGCTGGCCGAGTATGGCCAGGTTCTGCCCGTGGGCGTCTCCGGTTTCCGCCGCGGCGTGCCGGAACTGCTGGAAGAGGCCGACAAC
>NZ_APNG01000026.1:0-50408 GCF_040361255.1 Salinisphaera sp. T5B8
TCGCCTGCGCGCGCTGGTGGCCGATCTGTACGATCATTTTCATGCGCTCGAAGCGCGCATGCAGCAATACGATCGGGACATCAAGGCGCTGGCGAATCAGATCGACTTCTGTCGCCGGGCGATGGCGGTCGGCGGTATCGGAGCCCAGACCGCGACCGCCTTTTACGCCACGGTCGGCGATGCGGCGTTGTTCGACAACGGCCGGCAGGTCTCGGCGTGGGTGGGGCTGGTGCCCAAACAGCATGCCAGCGGCGATCGCCAATGGCTGGGCTCGATTACCAAACGAGGGTCGCGCTATCTGCGCACGCTGCTGGTTCACGGCGCCCGTGCGCTGTTGACCCGGGTTGAGCATTTGCCGGGCCGACGTGGCGACTGGCTACGTCAACGCGTGGCGCGCAACGGGCGCAACAAGGCGGCCGTGGCGCTGGCGAACAAGAACGCCCGCATTCTCTGGGCGCTGATGTACAGCGGCGATAGCTATCGCGCGGCCTGAGCCATGCGTGTGCACACGATCATCAAAGCCACACACAGCAATAGCCAAGGTCTGTGTATGCACTGACACCCGATCACGCGGTGCTCTGAATCGGTCACCGCCACGTGTCGGCAATCGCGACTGATGAACAACAGGTCAAACCGACGCCCTTGAAACGCCGACTAAGCCACAGGCCTGCGAGGCCGATAGGTCGATTGTGCGCTCGGGCGTACGAATACTCATCAAGGCCCGGCACCCAAGGATGTGCCAACACCGAGGCCGAATATACGGACGCCGCCTGCTCTGTTGATGATCGAGGTTGCTTACCGGAGCGGATCCATATATGGCTTAGGCCGACAGGCCGTAAGCCAACGCGGGCAAGACTCATGGGCGATTGCAAGCACGGGGCCGGGTTGGATCTGCGGGCTGCGTTCTTTGTTGGATTACGCTTCGCTAATCCAACCTACGCCGGATCGAGGTCTTGTAGTCTTGTAGGTTGGCTTAGGCCGACAGGCCGTAAGCCAACGTGCGGCAAGCCTCGAGGCCAATTTGAAGCACGGCGGCCTGATTGGCTCTGTGGGCTGCGTTCTTTGTTGGATTACGCTTCGCTAATCCAACCTACTTGACTACTTGAGGCTTGCGCTAGAGGGCGCGGCGGCCGCTGAAGGCCTGGCTGAGGGTGCCGGCGTCGACGTATTCGAGTTCGCCGCCGATGGGTACGCCATGGGCGATTCGTGACACGCTGGCATTGTGCTGGCGGGCGAGATCGGCCACGTACTGGGCCGTGGCTTCGCCTTCGACGGTGGCCCCGGTGGCCAGAATGACCTCTTCCACGGTGCCTTCGGCCAGCCGCTGGCGCAGAATATCCAGTCCGAGTTCGTTCGGGCCAACCCCATCGATGGGCGACAGCCGACCGAGCAGCACAAAATAACGGCCGCCGAAGTCGGTGTTCTGTTCGATGGCCATGACATCGGCCGGGCTTTCCACTACGCATACCACCGAGGCATCGCGGCGTTCGTTGGCACAGATATCGCAAATCTCGTGCTCGGTAAACATGCGGCAGGACTTGCAGTGGTGGACGTTTTCGACCGCCTGTTCGATGCTGCGCGCCAGATGCGCCGCGCCCTCGCGTTCACGCTGCAGCATGTGAAACGCCATGCGCTGCGCGCTTTTCGCGCCGACGCCCGGCAGTATGCGCAGGGCATCGATCAGGCTGGTGAGCGCCGGAGAAAAGGCCATGCCGACTAGCCCTGCCCTGACCTGGCCACCCACACGATGCGCAGCATGCTCAGAACGGCAGGTTCATGCCGGGCGGCAGATCGAGGCCGCCGGTCATTTCCGACATCTTTTCCTTGCTCGCGGCACTCACGCGTTGCACGGCGTCGTTGATCGCCGCGGCGATGAGGTCTTCGGCGAATTCGCGGTCTTCTTCGAACACGCTCGGGTCGATGACCACATTCTTGACCTCGTGCTTGCCGTTCATCACGACCTTGACGAGGCCGGCGCCGGATTCGCCGGTGATTTCCATCTTGGCGAGCTCGGCCTGGGCTTCCTGCATCTTGCCCTGCATGGCCTGGGCCTGCTGCATGATCTTGCCTAGTTGACCTTTCATAGTTCGTCTCGGTTGGGCATCGCGTCTTTGTTGCGATGGGGCTTGATGGTTTCTGCGCGCAGTTGTGCGCCAAGGCGCTCGCGCAGCTGTTTAACAAAGGGGTCGTTCTCGATCGAGGCGATGGCGGCCTGCTGGCGCGCCTGGGCATCCTCCTCGATGCGCTGGGCCGGTGTGTCACGGGCCTCGTCGACATATTCAATGACGACCCGGGGCGCCTCTTTCGGTGCCCATTCGCTGGCCAGGGCCTGCTGCAGGGCGTCCTTGTTATTGGGCGTGGCGAGAAATTCATTGGACCGGGCCAGTGCCAGCACGATCTGGTTTTCGTCGAGTCGGCGACAGATGCCGTTATGCGCCAGTTGCGCGGCGAACCCGCCCAGCGACAGGCGCTCGACGAGCGTGTGCCATTCGTCGGCACCCATGTTCGATGCCGCCTCAGGCTCGGGCTCGGCCTCAGGTTCTGAGGGCACGGCCGGCGCAGAACGCTCGTCGACGGTTGCCGGCTGCGACGCCGCCGCGGCCGGTGGCTCGGTTGTGTCGATAGGAGCGGTATCGTCCGGCGCGTCCGGCGCGGTGCCGTGGGCGGTTGTCTGCGCGTGTGGCGGCGCCGCTTCGTGCTCGGTCACTGCCGGGGCCGGCGTAGCCGTGGGCTCGGCCGCTGGCGCGCGCGCCTGACCGGCATCGTCGACGTGCGGCTGCGGCTGCGGCTGCGGCTGCGGCTGCGGCTGCGGCTGCGGCTGCGGCTGCGGCTCGGCAGCCTGTGGTTTTTCGTCCGGTTTGCGATCGGCTGGCGCGGGCGTTGTCTTCTTTGCGCTACCGTTCAGCTGGGCACGAACTTGAGCGATGCCGCTGGCGGGCGTCTGTGCGCTTTGCGGTTTGGCCTGGACTTCGGGCTGCGCGGATTGCGGCGGCGCGCTGGATTGCTGGGGCGGGGCCGCCGTGCCTACGTCCGTTCCGGCCGGCGCAAACGCGAGCATGCGCAGTACGCTCATCTTCACGCCTACCAGCGGGTCCGGCGCATGGGCCAGATCGCGTACGCCGGCGAGCGCGATGTCGTAGAACAGATGCACGTTCGCGGGATCGGCCCGGCCTGCGACCGCTTCCCATATCTGGCTGCTTTCGTCGGTGGCCTCGCCCACGACATGAATGGTGGCGATCTGTTGCCAGGCGGTGGCCAGCGCTTCCAGCAGGTAGCGCATATCGATGCCCTGGGCATACAACGCGGCCAGCGCCTCGAGCGCGGCCGGCGCGCGGGCATCCACGATCGCTTCCACGAGCTCGACCACCCGCCCCTGGCCGATGGTGCCCAGCATGTCGCGTACCGGTTCGGCCTCGAGCGCGCCACCACTGAAGGCGATGGCCTGATCGAGCAGCGACAGCCCGTCGCGCATGCTGCCATCGGCGGCCCGGGCGACTTCCACCAGCGCCTGTTCTTCGGCGCTGATGGATTCGGCATCGACGATATGACGCAACTGCGCGGTGATCTCCGCCACCGGCAGGCGTTTGAGCGGGAACTGCAGACAGCGCGAGAGGATGGTCACCGGAATCTTTTCCGGTTCCGTGGTGGCGAGCAAGAACTGCACCCGCGGCGGCGGCTCTTCGAGCGTTTTGAGCAGCGCGTTGAACGAATGCTTGGAGAGCATGTGTACCTCGTCGATGAGATACACCTTGGTACGCCCGCGCGTCGGTGCGTACTGGACGTTGTCCATGAGCTCGCGGGTATCGTCCACACCGGTACGCGATGCGGCGTCGACCTCGATCAGGTCGACGAACCGGCCCTCGTCGATCTCGCGGCAGGTCGCACAGCCTTCATCGCCACGACAGGGGTGCGCGCTGGTGCCGTATTCACAGTTCAGACATTTGGCGATGATGCGCGCCAGCGTGGTTTTGCCCACACCGCGCGTGCCGGAAAACAGCAATGCGTGGTGCAGCTTGTCCTGCTCGAGCGCATGGGTGAGCGCGCGCACCACATGCGCCTGGCCGACGAGCTCGTCGAAGCGCCGCGGCCGCCAGGTCCGGGCAAGTGCCTGAAAACTCATACGCTATGCGCGTGGCTGGCAAACAATTGCGCAAAAGACTCGATCATGATTCGCTCGGGTACACGGCGCGGATGGTCATCGCACGATGAGGGCTCATAGGCACGACTATCGCGGCCACGGCCGCCGGTTTCAAGCGTAAAGGTGGCGGCCCGCGCCAGCGACACCCCGGCGCCCGAGTCTGCCGCTGCCGCTGCTCCCTTCCGGGCCTGACGGGGTTCACGGCATGTCGTCGCGGGGGCACCGACGCGGGCCACCCTCGAAAGCGTGAGAACGATGCGCAGCCGCTAGGCTGGCTGTCCTGTGGGCGCAGACGATACACAAAAACACGTACTTGAGCTACCCGGGTGCAGCACATGCTGCTTCGGCGCCCTGCCAGGCGCTATGCGCCCTGCGGGATGAGCAACTGCCGGAAGCCTTCCGCCGGCAGCGGCCGGCTGAGCAGAAAGCCCTGCACCTCGTCACAGCCGATCTGCTGGAGATAGTGCAGCTGCGTTTCGGTTTCCACGCCCTCGGCGACGACCTTGAGCCCGAGTTCGTGCGACAGCCGGATGATCCATTCGACGATTTCCGCCTTGGACTCGCTCACATCGGGCAAGTCGGCGATGAAGCCGCGATCGATCTTGATCTGCTGGATCGGCAACTGCTTGAGATAGAACAGGCTCGAGTAGCCGGTGCCGAAATCATCGAGGGCGACCTCGATACCCATGTGCTTGAACATGCCCAGCGCGCTGCGCGCCTGCACGATCTCGCGCACGGCCAGCGATTCCGTGATCTCGAAGCTGATATAGCCCGGGTCGAGCGAATATTTGTCCAGACAGGCCTGGACGTGATCCGGCAGCGCTTCATCGCGGATACGCACCGCCGAGAGATTGACCGAAATCGGCGGCACGTGCAGCCCGGCATCCAGCCAGCTGCGGATATGCCCGCCCACCAGATCCAGCACCCGGATCTCGAGTTCGGTAATCAGACCGCAGCGCTCGGCAATGCCGATGAAACGCTCCGGGGATATGAACCCGCGTACCGGATGCGGCCAGCGCACCAGCGCCTCCGCGCCCATGAGCGTGCGTTCGCGGGTATGAAAGCGCGGCTGGAAATACACCGCCAGCCCGTCACCGCGAATGGCCTCGCGCAGTTCGCCCTGGAGAGCGAAGTCGTCGGACATGCGCGCGCCCATATCTTCACGATAGCGCTGGACCCGGTTCTTGCCGGCCAGCTTGCCGCGATACATCGCCATATCCGCAGCGGCCACGAGCATTTCTGCCTCGGCACCGTCGTTGGGACACACGGCATACCCCACGCTCGCCGCCAGCTCCACGCCTTGATATTCCACGGCAGTGATCGCGCTCAAGATCCGCCCGCAGACCGCGCTCGCCGCGCGGACGTCGTCGACGCTGTCCATGAGCACCACGAACTCGTCGCCGCCCATGCGCGCGACCATGTCCTGCGGGGTCAGCGATTGCCGGAGCAGCTCCGCGATCCGGTTTAGCAGGACATCGCCGGCGCGATGGCCCAGATGATCGTTAATCGCCTTGAAGCCGTCGAGATCGATATAGGCCACGGTAAAACCCGCGCCCGTGGTCTTCCAGCGCTCCAGGCGCTTGTCGATGCGTTCATTGAGCATCGAGCGATTGGGCAGGCCCGTAAGCGCGTCGTGGCGGCTGCGGTGTAACAGCTCGGCGTTGGCCTGGCTCAGTGATGCGACCAGTTCCGCGGTTTCCGACTCGATGCGCCGATCCTGGATCGAAACCACCAGCGCGATGCCGAGAAAGACCAGCGTCGAGGCGCCGACCAGCGTCGCCAGCAATACCGAATCCAGTGCGCTGGGCGTACCGAACGCGCTACCGACGCTGAAACGCGTGGCGGCCATACCGATGTAGTGAACCGCGGCAATGCCGCCGGCAAGAATGAGCGACGCGCCAATCTTGCGCGCAAAGCCGCCGCGCGCACGCGGCCGGCGCAGAAACGAGGCCATCCACAGGGCGACAAGACAGGCCACGAACGAGGCTGCGATCGATACCGCGATAATATCGAAGTGATATTCGCTGCGCGGCTGGACATGCATTGCCTCCATACCGGTGTAGTGCATGCTCGCAATACCCACGGTCAGCGCGAGTGCACCCACGACTACACGCCGTCGCGGCGAGCCGGCACGCGTCGAGGCGTTTAGCGCCACCCCGCTGGTGAGCACCGCAATCGCCCAGGAACACAGAATGAGCGGCAGGTCGTAGCTGATGCTCACCGGCAGTTCGAAGGCGATCATGGCTACGAAATGCGTCGCCCACACCCCGGTGCCGAGCGCGAGCGCGCCCGCCAGCAACCACCCGTAGGCGCGCCAACTCTCGCGCGCGCCCATGCGACTGACCACATCGAAGGCCGTAAACGAGGCAAGCGTTGCCACGAGAAGCGACAGCGCCACCAACGGCGCGTGGTACTCCCCGAACATATAAACGCTTTGCAACGCGTTATCCCCCAAAATACGAGCCCCATTTTAACGGCGCGCCGGCCGCGCAAGGGGCGCTGCCGGCGCACTCGAAGCATTGTTTTCGGCTGCCCGCTTGCTATCGGCGGGTCGGTGCCACGGCGCTCGCGGAAAACTTTACTCGGTACGCCGTTGCACAGTGTTTATCACAAACTCGTTTTAATGCGGTACCCAAGTTGCGCGCAATACGAAACTTTTACCTATTCTCGATCGCTCGCTAACGATCGTTTGCGCGCCAGTGCAGACAATGTTCTATTGGTGGTCATGAATCCATCCCAACTTTTTATGCCCATGAAAACGCTTCTTATCGGCCTTGGTATCGTATTGTGCAGCGCGGCCGCGCCCGCCATGGCCGACACCGAGTGCCGTAAATCCGCCGATGGCGGTGTCAACTGCCAACGCGTTGACGAAGATAGCGCACTCGACTCGCAAACCACGGATCAGCACGTCGACCATCCCACGATGGATGACGCGCAGCCCCAGGCCGACGATTCGAAAGACCAGGAAGAAAAGCCGCAAGGCGGCGAGGTCGGCGACGACTCCATTCAGAGCGGCGATCCGGGGATTACCTATTAAAGACGCGCCAGGCGCAGCGGACGTTACCCGCTGCGCTTTGCCCAACTGGCGTGCCGTATTGGCATCGACAGGCTCGGGCCGCCGGGCCGTCAGCCAATAGCGGATTCGCTTCTTAGCCAGCTCAAGCGCTGGTGGGCGAGTCGATATCGAGGCGGGGTTCTTTGTTGGATTACGCTTCGCTAATCCAACCTACGCCTGTCGGTAGGGTTTGCCGGGGTGGCGGAGAGGGAGGGATTCGAACCCTCGGTACGGGGTTACCGCACACACGCTTTCCAGGCGTGCTCCTTCGACCGCTCGGACACCTCTCCACGGCGGCAAAAAACGCATTGTATCTTATAAACAGCCCTATCGGGCTGTCGGAGAGGGAGGGATTGTTGAATCTCGCTAACGCGAGCTTCAATCCTTCGGACTCACATGCGAAGCATGTTCGCGTCAGCTGCGGTGCAGCTGGTCGAACCTTCGGTACGGGCCTCGATTATTGGAGGCGCACACACGCTTTCCAGGCGTGCTCCTTCGACCGCTCGGACACCTCTCCCCTACGGCGACGCGCATTGTAACGTAAAAAAAGCCCTTTCGGGGTGGCGCAGCGGCAGGGATTGTTGAATCTCCTTACCGGCGAGCTCCGATTGTGCGCGACGCCCTACGGCTCGTAGCCACGTCGGCGAAGTAGGTTGGCTTGAGCCGGCAGGCCGTAAGCCAACATTGTCAGGCACCGGAGCCGGTCGAAGCCGCGTAGGTTGGCTTAGGCCAACGGCCGTAAGCCAACAGGGGGCTGGCGCAGTGACCAGCCGAAGCCTGGCGGGTACACGCCATAAGGGGCTCCGTTCGGTGTTGGATTACGCTTCGCTAATCCAACCTACGCCTGGCACCGCCCGCATGCCCGCCTCGATTACAAAACACCCATTAGCCGACTCGGCTTGGACGTGAACAACCTGGTGGGTTTACACAGCTAGCTGTTCATTGCCGGTGGCGTGACGAGACAACGCGCGGCCGGGTCTTCGGCGTCGCGGCCGGCGGGTACATCGTCGAAATGGCCGACCGGGCCTGTCGCCACATCGGGGATGCGCATGCTCGGATCGGGTTGGGGCACGTCCAGGCCCGCCGGGCTTTTCAACGGCGGGAACGACTGCGCGTTCATATAGGACTGTGTCTTCAGGCAGGCCGGTGTCGTGCTGCACGCGGCGAGCCCAAGCAGGCCCGAAGCTAAAACCGGGAAAAGCAATTTATTCACGAACACTCCACTGAATCGGTCGCCGAATACTGGCGCCAGCGCGCTGACAATTCGCGCATCCTACCATTGGCGGGCCGTCGCGGCTGCGCACAGACCCGTGTGATCCGCGACTTGCCCAACCTTGTCCTGACGACACCATGAGGCGACACGCGGCGCTCGCCTCGTACTGCAACGCGTCGCGGGTCGGATGATTCCCGCGCGCACGCGATCACAGCTTGCCGCGCTACCGGTTGCGCGCCGCACACGACCGCTCGGCCCGCCCGTTCGCATGCGGACGCCGCGCCGGCGCACGAACTTAGCGCCGCACGTCTTCGTAGCTTTCCCAGTAGTCGTCGATCGCACGCATGTCAGTCAGGCCGTAGAGCGAGTAACGGCGTGCCAGTTGCGCCCCGCCGTCGCGGGTGAGCGGCTGCCAACCGACCGACGCGTAGCTGCGCGACGATTTGTTGAAGAACAGATCGAGCGGCATGCTCAGGTAGATGCCCTTGTCGAAACCGCCTTCACCGTAATCGTCGCCGGCATCGGTGAAGGTGGCGAAGGCGCCCAGGCGCACACCCGACTCGAAGCGCCGCGAGAAATCGAGCGTGGTGCCGATGTCCTTGGCCAGATAGCGACCGACGCTGATCTTGGCCAGTACGTCCTTGAAACCGGTGTCGATATAGGCCGTGGCATTACCGACCCAGGTTTCATAGTCGCGCAGGCCGAACTGGGTATCGAAATCGCGTTGACGCACCCAGTTCGCATCGATTCCGAAGGCCACATCGCTGTTGAACGGGCGGTACATGACTTCGCCGCCCGCGCCGGCATACATCTGTTCGAGATAGCCGGCATAGGCCATGCCGAACCAGTTGTCGGCCAGACGCGCCGTACGCGTGTACTGGAGGTTGTACACGCCCAGCTCGGTTTCATCGAGGTAGTTGGCTACGTAGGTGCGTACCCGCGGCAGATCGGAGTCGGCGATATAGTCGAAATTGTCGAAATTATCGAGCAGCGTGTAGCCGAGCGTGCCCGAGAACCAGCCGTGTTCGTCGGTCTTGAGCTGGGTATCGAGCTTGGCCAGTATCTGATAGAGATAGCCATCCGGCCCGCCGTAGTTCTGGCGCAGGCCCGGCGACAAGCGCCAGCTGAAGACATCGCCAAAGTCCTCGTAGAGGGTTTGCTCGCTTTCACGCTCGGCGCGCTTGCCCGATGCGGCGACCGCGGCGACGCCGTAGCGATAGTCCTGATCACTGAATACGCTGCTCGGCTCGACGATGAAGGGCTCGGCCGGTAGCGGATCGCGCGGCAGTGTGTCCTCGCGCGCGACCATGCCACGCTCGACCCATCGATAGCGGAACTGGTCGATGTCGGCGTCGGCGAAGTTATGCAGAATCCGATTGGCACGCAGTTCCGCTTCCGGCGTGGCGCGGTAACGCGTGGGCGAGCCTTCTACCACCAGCGCGTTGCCATCGCGCGAGATGCGCCGGGTGGCGATACCTGCGTTGGCCGACAACTGTTTGGCGGCCTCGTCCCAGCCCTCACCCTGTTCGCGCGCGGCACCCGGCTCGCCGACCGCGACCGGCGAAGGATCGTTCTTGGGCTGTTTCAGGGTGGCGAGGTTCACGCTCAACGTGGCGCCCAGCATGGCGGTATTGCCGCGTTCCCAGGCCGCCGATAGCGTCAGGTTGTCGTTGACCTGTATCCGCGCACCAATGTTGATTGGCGAATCCTGATCCTGCGGATTGTCGAGCGGCTCGCTTTCGTAGTCGTTGCCCTCATATTCGACTTGCAACGTCAGCGGCTCGAACGGGGTGTGATAGGCGATGCCGCCGAAGACACTGGGCCGGCCCGAGAACAGCTGTTTGAGGTTGAAGTCGCCGCCCTGGCCGGTGTCTTCGTCGATGCGTTCCTTGTAACGCTCGCCCAGAACCCCGAACGGGTTGCTGAAATCACCGCGCGAACCCAGATAACCCCAGCCTACACCCAGGCTGAAATCGAAGTCGTACCAGCGTTTGTTGGCGACCAGGTATTCGCTGCCGAACAGACCGGTGCCGCCGAAATCGCGAAAGCCGACGGCGAGCCGCGGCATATAAGCGCCCTCGTCGACAAGCGAGAGCTTGAGGTCGACGCCCTTGTCGAGATAGTCCCGATTGCCGGCGATCGAGCGGCCGTAAAGACGGTTTTCGATCTGGGTATAGCGAAAGCCGGCCTCCATCCATTCGAACGGCTGGAAGCTGAACGCATAATGCGTGTAAGGCTCGACTTCGCTGTAGGTAAACGAAAACGTGCCGACCGGCGCCATACGTGCGGTGGGCGTCTCCATAAGCCCTACGCCGCCGTAATCGGCCTGAAAAACCGGTAGCGGATCGCCCTCGGACGTGTCGCCGTCCTGCGCACAGACATGCGCGGCAGGCAGAAACACCAGCAACGCCCCACAAACCGCGCAGGCGTGACGCTGCAGTAAGTTCAGCCGGTTGGAATCGGCGCTCATTGCGGCGCCCCTGTCTGCGCGAATCTCATTTCAGTACAGTCCTGGCCGGACGGCGCATGGGCAAGCACCTGCGCGATGGTGTCCCGGATCCATGGGAACGCCTCGCCTTTGAGCGGCAGCGGTACGACCACGCGCGTACCCGGCAACAACTCGGAATCGGAATAGTTGTCCGCGGCCTGACCCAGGCGACGTACGCGCCCGTCGGGGGCGACAACACTCACCACGCGTACGCCGTCAACATCCATGACGCCGCTGGCGGCGAGATCGGAAAGCATGAGGTCGGTATGCCAAGGCGTGCGTTCGATTCCCTGGCCGGACCAGATTTCCACCCAGTCCGGCGCGTCGCAGGCGCCGATCGCAGCGACCCGGCTGATCGGCGGATTGCGGTGCGGATTGGCCATCAGCCAGGCCGGGCTCCAATCGCCCGGCTCGCGGAAGACACGAATCGCGGCCAGCTGTGTTTTCCATTGATCGAGGGCTTGAACGAAAGCGGCATAACCGCCGGCTTCCAGGCGCCAGCGCAGATCGTCGAGCTCGCGCACCAGATCCTGGCGTTTCACGCGTGTGTTATCCGCGGTTTGGTCAGCGCGCAAATAGGTGTAGGGGGTATCGCTGTCCGCCAGGTCCGGAAAACCCAACCATGCATCGAGCACATTGGCAAAGCCCGCTGCTTGCGGCGCCTCGCCGCCGTTACCCGGCACGCTGGAATCGGCATACGCTGCAATCGAGAGTGCCAGCGCACACACGCCGCAGGTCAGCGCCCACCCGTAGCGCCCAGCGTTCTTGACGCGGCTATGCATGCCCTGCTTCTCCCCAATTCACGCGCGACGCGCGCTTAGTATTTTCGCGTTACCACCAGGGCCGCGCAACGTCCCAGGTCACCCTCAACCCGCCAGGCCAAGCGGCGACATCGCCCGCCCAAATACGCCCCGTCGCCGGCTCGCGCCAAACGACCGAACGCGTTTTCGCGCCGTCGGCCCATGCCACGCTTTCCACGCAGCGAATCAAATCCAGTGTGGTCAATGGCAGCTCTCGCGGCTCGGGCGCGGCCTCACACTCGAAGCTGGCCTGACCGGCCGCCGCATGTGTATTGCCTTTCGCATCGCGCCAGCCCCGCTGGACCGCATAGTGCAATGCCTGGCCGCTGCCGGCGCTCGCCTCGCGCCACAGCGCCATAGGGCCGCTCTGGCCATCGCCCATCCGACTATAGAGCAGGTCCGTATTCAACCCCTGCGTCGACTCGAGATAGCCGTCCCGAAACACAATGGTTTCGCGTGTACTGGATTGCCAGAACGTCAGGTCGTCGGTCTTCTCGGCCAGTATGAGCAGCCCCCCGGCCCGCCCGATGGATAGATTCACCGACGCATAGGGAATCGCAGCGGCCTGCTTGCCTACATCGCCGCCCCCACCGGGCAGAAATGTCGCGAACGTTGAAACGAACGGACTACTCCGGCGCCCCTCGGCACAGCCGGCCACGGATAAGCAAACCAATACGACGGCCACACACAGAAAGGCCGCCCGAAGGCGGCCTTCAAGGAGAAGCCTATGGAGGCGACTCATCCTGTCTTACTACGGGGTGGTGCCCGTCGTGCCAGTCGGCACCGTGATGTTGTCATCGTCATCACCGCCGCTGTTCGAAGCAGCAATGACACCACCAACGACAGCAGCCGTGGTGACTACGGCCAGCGTAGCACCCGCGGCCACACTAGCACCGGCCGCACCGGCGGCACCGCCTGCAGCAACACCCGACGTGCCAGCAGAACCCGAAGCCGCTTGGCCGAAAGCCATCGGCGACGCGACGAACATAGCAATAGCAGTCGCTGCAAGAATATTCTTAATCATGATGACTCCCTTGGAATGGCCAGATACACAGCCTTATCTACTAATTTATCGCCCGGCGCACATCAACGCAAGCGAAATTTCAACCGACCAATAACCGTTTAACGAGTACCGGTCGTCCCGGTCGTGCCCGTGGTTACGTTCTCGTCATCGTCGTCGCCGCCGCCACTGTTAGACAACGCGACCGCGCCGCCGACAACCGCAGCCGTACCGACAGCGGCGAGTGCCGCCGTACTGGTCACCGCAGCGCCCGCGCCGGCCGCGCCGCCGCCAGCCACAGCGCCGCCGCCAGCCGACGCGCCACCCGCTGAGCCGCTACCGCCGGCCGTCGCGCTCCCGGAAGCGTTGGGCGCACCCGCAGAGTTCGCCGAATTGGTAGCGCCCGCGGAATTGGAACCAGCCGCGGAATCGGAAGCGCCGCTGGCCTGCGCGAGCACTGCGCCAGGGGCAGCAAAAGCAACAAACGCACTGGCAATCAAAAACTTACGCATAGTTATTAATGCTCGGAACCCGTTTAGGTTCGATTGATATGACACTTGTACCTTAAGCCAATTGGCCTGCGATCACAAACCGGCGCGCCGTTCGTTCGCCGCCGCCTCATCCAGCAGCCCAAGCGTTCTCAACGCATCGCGTACGGGCTCGTGGAAGTGCTCGGCCAGCGGGGTCATCGGCAGGCGAATACCCGGGCCGATATAGCCCATCTGATAGAGCGCCCATTTCACCGCAATCGGGTTGGGTTCGAGAAACAGCGCGGTATGCAGCGGCTGCAGCTTGGCATCGAGCATTTCGGCTTTCTGCCGGTCGCCCGCGATGGCAGCAGCACACATTTCGTGCATGAGGCGCGGCGCCACGTTGGCGGTGACCGAAATATCGCCCTTGCCGCCCACCAGCATCGACTCCATGGCCGTGCCGTCGTCGCCCGTGAAGATATCGATGCCGTCGCCGACCTGTTCGATCAGGGCATGAATACGCTCGATCGAACCCTTGGCTTCCTTGAGTGCGACGATGTTGTCGATATGTGCCAGACGCGCGACCGTTTCCGGCAGCATGTCGACGCCGGTACGGCTGGGTACGTTGTAGAGTATCTGCGGAATATCCACGGCCATCGCGATGGCATGGAAATGGCGATACAGGCCTTCCTGGGTCGGCTTGTTGTAGTAGGGGCAGACCAGCAGGCAGGCATCCGCGCCCACGCGCTTGGCATGACGCGTCAGGCGGATCGCTTCGTCGGTGGCGTTACCACCGGTGCCGGCAATCACGGGTACACGTTTGTCGACCAGTTCGACCGCGCGCTCGATGACTTCGTCGTGCTCGGAGAAGCCGAGCGTAGCGGATTCACCGGTGGTGCCGACCGCGACGATGCCATCGGTGCCCTCGGCGATATGCCAGTCGATGAGCTTTTCGAAACTGTCCCAGTCGACACTGCCGTCGGCATGCATGGGCGTGACGATCGCCACCATGCTGCCACCCAGTTGTGTATTGGCCTGACCCACTGTTCTCTCCTACAGCGATTGGGCGCGCATTGTAACCACGTGAACACGCCGCGTGTAGTGCTACCATAACCGGCTTTTAGCCCGTCGAGACAACATCAGGCTCATGCCGGAAATCAAGAAATACCTTTCGATCGTGGCGCTGGGCAGCAATCGCGACAAGCTGGCCCGCGATCTGGTGGGCGCGATCGCCCGGCGAGGCTGCGAAATCAGCGAGTGCCGTATCACCCCGCTGGGCGACCAGTTTTCCGCTTCCATGCTGTTGCGTGGCAACTGGAGCGCCATGGGCAAGATGGAAAGCGCGCTGCCGGGCCTGGCCGAGCATCTGGGTTTGGCCGTGCAGTTCCAGCATTCGCGCCCGGCCGAGGCGCAGCCGGATTTTCGCCCCTACGCCGCGGAAGTGGTCGCACCGCAACAGCCCGGTCTGCTGGGCGAGTTGCTCGACTTCTTCACCGATCAGGGCACACAGGTCGTCGAGATCAGCGCGCAGTCTTATGAATCGGGGCTGACCGGCGCCTTGATGTGCACCCTGCATCTGGCCATCAACGTGCCCACGGCCCATCACCCGCAGACACTGCGCGATGCGTTCATGGATGTCTGCGACGACCTGCATGCGGACGGGCTGCTCGACCCGATTAAGACATAACGCCCTGTCGCGTTGCATTACACGCCGTATTACCGGAGTTCATCCGATCATGACCCTGCAAACCCAGGACAACGCCCCCGCGTTTTCGGCCCCGGCCACCGGCGACAAGAAACTGTCGCTGTCGGATTTCGCCGGCCGCACGCTCGTGCTCTATTTCTACCCGCGCGATAACACGCCCGGCTGCACCCAGGAAGGCGAGGCCTTTCGCGATCGCTACGACGAGTTCAAGGCCGCCGGCGCCGAGATCGTGGGTGTCTCGCGCGATTCGCTGCGCAAGCACGAGAACTTTCGCGCCAAATACGATTTCCCGTTCGACCTGATCAGCGACGCGGATGAAAAACTCTGCAACGCCTTTGGCGTACTCAAGGAAAAGAACATGTACGGGCGCACCCATATCGGTATCGAGCGCAGCACGTTCGTGATCGATGGCGAAGGTGTCGTGCGCCATGTCTGGCGTGGCGTCAAGGTCGCCGACCATGCCGACGAAGTTCTAGCCGCCGTACGCGCACTCGCCTAAGCGCTTACCTGCCCGCGCACCACAACCGACGAGGGATCCTAATGTCCCGACGCGTGTTCGTTCTCGACACCAACGTGCTCATGCACGACCCGACCGCGCTGTTTCGTTTTCAGGAACACGACATCTTCATTCCGATGGTCGTGCTCGAGGAGCTCGACGCCGGCAAGAAAGGCGTATCCGAGGTCGCCCGCAATGTCCGTCAGGTGAGTCGTTTTCTCGACGAACTGATGGCGCACAAAAGCCATGCCGAAATCGACGCCGGTCTGGCCCTGAATGCCGATGTCACGTTCAACAGCAATGGCAGCAACGAGGCCCCGCAGGCCAGCGGCCGGCTGTATTTCGAGACGCGCCCGGCCGAAGGCACGCTGCCGACGATGCTGCCCGGCAACAAGGCCGATAACTCCATCCTGCTGAGCGCGTTGTCGCTGCGCAATGTATTCGGCGGCTCGGAAGTGGTGTTGGTGTCCAAGGACATCAACCTGCGTATCAAGGCGTCGGTGGTCGGTATCGAGGCCGAGGACTACATCAACGACAAGGTCCTCGAGGATCTCGACCTGCTCTATACCGGGCATGCCACCCTGCCCGCCGATTTCTGGGATACCCACGGCCAGACCATGGAGTCCTGGACCGAAGCCGGCAATGCCTTCTACCGCCTGCGCGGCCCGCAGATCGCCGACTGGCATCTCAACGAGCTGCTGCATTTCGATCACGATAACGATATCGAACTGATCAGCCGCGATATCGAAGGCGACAGCGCGGTTCTGGAACTCGCCCAGGACTATCGCGTGGGTAAGCAGGCCGTCTGGGGCGTACATGCGCGCAATCGCGAACAGAACTTCGCGCTCAACCTGCTCATGGACCCGGATATCGATTTCGTCACGCTGCTGGGCGCGGCCGGCACCGGCAAGACGCTGCTGACGCTCGCCGCGGGCCTGGCCCAGACCCTGGATGAATCGCGCTATCGCGAAATCATCATGACCCGGGTGACCGTGCCCGTGGGCGACGACATCGGCTTTCTGCCCGGCACCGAGGAAGAAAAGATGACGCCCTGGATGGGCGCGCTCATGGACAACCTCGAAGTGCTCACCGGCGCTGGCGGCGGCTCCGACTGGGAACGCGCCGCCACCAACGAACTGCTGGCCAAGCGCATCAAGATCCGTTCGGTCAACTTCATGCGCGGGCGCACGTTCCTGGAGCGCTTCGTCATTCTCGACGAGGCCCAGAACCTCACGCCCAAGCAGATGAAGACACTGATCACACGCGCCGGGCCGGGCACCAAGTTCGTCTGCCTGGGCAACCTTGCCCAGATCGACACGCCCTATCTGACCGAAACGACCTCCGGTTTGACCAATGTCGTAGACCGGTTTCGCAACTGGCGCCATGCCGGTCACGTAACCCTGGCACGGGGCGAGCGCTCGCGGCTGGCCCAGTACGCCTCTGATAAACTTTAGCCCCTCGCGGATACGGCGCGCCCGCCGTATCCGGCCCTTTTTCTTCGGAGATCGCCCATGGCCGATACCGCTATCGCGGACGCCGCGGAACAGGTCCTCGCCTCGCGCCCGGACAAGGCGCAGCTGATCGACAAACTCGTCGCCCAGCTGCCCGAACATGTCGTGCTGCACGCGGAAGAGGATTTACGTCCCTTCGAATGCGACGGGCTGTCTGCCTATCGCGTGCTGCCGATGATCGTCATCCTGCCCGAGACCATCGAGCAGGTGCAGATTGCCATGCAGGTCTGCCATGCCAACGACGTGGCGGTGGTCGCGCGCGGCGCGGGCACGGGCCTGTCGGGCGGTGCGCTGCCGATGGATAACGGCGTGCTGCTGTCGCTGGCCAAGTTCAAGCAGATTCTGGATATCGATACCGCCAATCGCCGCGCCACGGTCCAGCCGGGCGTCCGCAATCTGGCGATTTCGGAAGCCGTTTCGCATCTCGGGCTGTACTACGCGCCCGACCCGTCGTCGCAGATTGCCTGTTCGATCGGCGGCAACGTCGCCGAGAACTCGGGCGGCGTGCACTGCCTGAAATACGGACTGACCACGCACAACATCGTCGAGCTGGAAATCGTCACCGTCGACGGCGAGCGCATGACCATCGGCAGCGAAGCGCTGGATACACCCGGCTACGACCTGCTCGCGCTGATGACCGGCTCCGAGGGCCTGCTGGGCGTGATCGTGCAGGTGGTGGTCAAACTGCTGCCCAAGCCCGAACGTGCCCAGGTCGTACTCGCGGCCTTCGATGACGTACGCAAGGCCGGCGATGCGGTCGCCGCCATCATCCAGGCCGGCATCGTGCCCGCCGGGCTGGAAATGCTGGACAATCCGGCGATCGTGGCGACCGAGGAATTCGTACACGCGGACTATCCGACCGACGCGGCCGCGATTCTGCTGTGCGAGGTCGACGGCACCCATGCCGAGGTGGATGAACATATCGCCGATGTGCGGGAAGTGGTCGAACGCGAGGGCGCAACGGAAGTGCGCGTATCCCGCGACGATGCCGAGCGTGCCGTGTTCTGGGCCGGGCGCAAGGCCGCGTTTCCGGCGATGGGCCGGATTTCGCCGGATTATTACTGCATGGACGGCACTATCCCGCGCAAGGCCCTGGCCGACGTACTCATCGGCATCGGCGAGCTGTCCGAGAAATACGGTCAGCGCGTGGCCAATGTGTTTCATGCCGGCGATGGCAACCTGCATCCGCTGATCCTCTATGATGCGAACATCGAAGGCGAGCTGGAGCGCACCGAGGCATTCGGCGGCGCGATCTGCGAGCTGTGTCTGGAACATGGCGGCACGATCACCGGCGAGCACGGCGTGGGCGTGGAAAAGATCGACCAGATGTGCGTGCAGTTTCCGCCCGACGAACTGACCCAGTTTCATGCCGTCAAGCAGGCTTTCGATCCCAAGGGCTTGCTCAACCCCGGCAAGGCGGTGCCCACCCTGCATCGCTGTGCCGAATTCGGCGCCATGCACGTGCACAACGGCGAACTGCCCTTCCCTGAATTGGAGCGACTGTGACGACCTCTGCCGATCAGAGCCAACAACTGAGCGAACGCGTCAGCGAGGCGTTCGCCAACGCGACCCCGTTGCACCTGCGTGGTAGCGGCAGCAAGGATTTCCTCGGCGAACGCGTGCAGGGCGAAACGCTGGACGTGACCGGGCATACCGGTGTGGTGAACTACGAACCGGGTGAACTGGTGATGACCGCGCGGGCCGGCACACCGCTCGCCGAGCTCGAAGCGGTACTCGACGAGTCGCACCAGATGCTGGCCTTCGAGCCGCCGCATTTTGGCGACAACGCCACCCTGGGCGGCACCATTGCCACCGGGCTGTCCGGCCCGGCGCGGCCGTTTACCGGTGCGGCCCGCGACTTCGTGCTGGGCTGTCGCATCGTCAACGGCCAGGGCCAGATTCTGCGCTTTGGCGGCGAAGTGATGAAAAACGTCGCCGGCTATGATTTGTCGCGCCTGATGGCGGGCGCGTACGGCACGCTCGGTGTGCTGCTCGATATCAGCCTCAAGGTACTGCCGGTCGCCCGCAGCCAGATCACGCGCGTGTTCGAACATACGGCCGCCCAGTCGCTGACTCAAATCAGTGACTGGCAGCTCAAGCCCTGGCCGATCACCGGCGCCTACTGGGAAGACGGCAAGACCTATCTGCGCCTGGCCGGCGCCACGTCTTCGGTGGAATCCGCCTGCGAAAAACTCGGCGGCGAAACGCTGGAAGACGACCGCCCGTTCTGGCGCGCGGTACGCGAACACGAGCGTCCGTTCTTCAGCGACAGCGAGGGCGCGTTGTGGCGCGTATCGGTGCCGCCGGCCGCGCCCATGCTCGATATCAACGGCGATTGCGTGCTCGACTGGGGCGGCGCGCAGCGCTGGGTGCGTTCGGATATGGAGGCCGTGGCGCTGCGGCGTATCGTCAAGGACGCCGGTGGCCATGCCACGGTCTATCGCGGCGAGGCCACACCGCGTTTTCATCCGATGGGTGAGTCGATCCTGGCCCTGCAGCAACGCCTGAAACAATCTATGGATCCGGCCGGTATTCTCAATCCGGGCCGTATCTACCCCGAACTCTAGAAGAGTCCAACATGCAGACGTCCATCATCCCGCAATTGCGCGACACGCCCGACGGCGAGGAAGCCGATCGTATTCTGCGTGCCTGTACCCACTGTGGTTTCTGTACCGCGACCTGCCCTACCTACCAGTTGCTGGGCGACGAGCGCGACAGTCCGCGCGGGCGTATCTATCTGATCAAGCAGATGCTCGAGGGCGAAACGCCCACCGAGAAGACCCAGACCCATCTGGATCGCTGCCTGACCTGCCGCGCCTGCGAAACCACCTGCCCGTCCGGCGTGGAATACGCCAAGCTGGCCGACATCGGCCGTGACCTGGTCGAACAACAGGTTCAGCGGCCGATGCACGAACGCGTGCTGCGCTGGCTGCTGCGCCATATCGTGGCGTATCGCAACCGCTTTGCCTTCTTCTTCGCGCTGGGGCATCTGTTCAAACCGTTGCTGGTGGGCCCGCTGGCCCCGCTCAAGCAGAAGATGCCGCCGCGGCGCAAGGCGCTGGACTGGCCGAGCGCCGAGAACACGACCCGCACGATGATCGTGCTCGACGGCTGTGTACAGCCGGTGGCCGCCCCCAATACCAACGCCCATGCCGCGCGTATCTTCTCGCAGCTGGGTGTGCGCCTGGTCGCGCCCAAGGCCAGCGGCTGCTGTGGCGCGTTGTCGCAGCATCTGGCCCATCGCGAAGAGGCCAACGACTTCGCACGTCGCAATATCGATGCCTGGTGGCCCTATATCGAAGACGGCGCCGAGGCGATCGTGCTCACCGCCAGTGGCTGCGGCGCATCGGTGGTCGAATACGGGCATATGCTGCGCAATGACCCCGAATACGCCGACAAGGCGGCGCGTGTTTCCGAACTGGCACGCGATCTAAGCGATATCCTTGCCCAGGAAGACCTGAGTACGCTGGGCGATCTGGGCCACGGCCGCCAGGTGGCCTATCACCCGCCGTGCACGCTGCAGAACGCGCCGCAGTTGCACGACAACGTCGCGGAAATTCTCACCCAGGCGGGCTACAAGCTCACCCATGTGCGCGACCCGCATCTGTGCTGCGGCTCGGCCGGCACCTATTCGATCCTGCAGCCGACCATGGCCAACGAGCTGCGCGAGAACAAGCTCGCCTCGCTCCAGGCCGGCGATCCGGATGTCATCGTTACCGCCAATATCGGCTGCCAGCTGCATCTGGAATCCGCCGCCGGCGTGCCGGTACGCCACTGGATCGAATTGCTCGAACCCGCCGCCGCGGCATAGCTCGGCAGCCGCAGAAAGCGGCGTGTTCATTGCGACACGCCACTAGGCTAGTCACGTAGGTTGGCTTAGGCCGACAGGCCGTAAGCCAACACGGAACGTACCGCTCAGGCCGTTCGAGCCGTGGTGGCGAAGTGGCTATCGGCGCCGCGTTCGGTGTTGGATTACGCTGCGCTAATCCAACCTACGCCCTACGCCCGAGCCCGGCGTTCGGGGAACCGCATTTGCGCTTTTCGCGTTCATTTGCGGACTTGAATGAACTCGGCGTAGCCGCGTAGGTTGGCTTAGGCCGACAGGCCGTAAGCCAACATGGAACGGGCCACCGAGGCCGTTTGAGCCGTGGTGGCGGAGTCGCTATCGGCGCCGCATTCGGTGTTGGATTACGCTTCGCTAATCCAACCTACGCCCTACGCGCTACGGGTATGGCGTCGGTCGAGGCCACGGTGTCTTTGCTAGCCCGCCGATTGCTCGTCGCGGGGGCTGTCGAGTTCCGGCAGCACCGCCGCGCGGCGCGGCCAGGCTTTGATCACGGCGTGTACGACCGTGGCCAGCGGGATGGCGAAGAACACGCCCCAGAAGCCCCAGATACCGCCGAAAAACAGCACCGCCGTAATGATGGCCACCGGGTGCAGATTCACTGCCTCGGAAAACAGCACGGGCACCAGCACGTTGCCATCGAGCATCTGCAGAATGCCGTAGGCGATCAGCACATAGAGCGTGTGTGCTTCGAATCCCCACTGGGCATAGGCCACGAGCATCACCGGTACGGTCATGCCGAAGGCGCCGATATAGGGCACCAGAACGGAAAAACCCACCAGGGCCGAAAGCAACATGGCGTACTTGAGCCCGAGCAGGGAAAACACGACATAGGCCACGATCCAGACGATGACGATTTCCACCGCCTTGCCGCGTACGTAGTTGCCCAGCTGTGCGTTTACGTCGGCCCAGACATTGCGCACGAGCCGGCCATTACGCGGGCCGAAGTTGGCGAACCAGCGCAGGATCTGATCCTTGTCGCGCAGCATGAAAAACACCATCAACGGCACGAGCAGCAGATAGACCGCCAGATACAGCAGGCTCATGCCAACCACCAGCGAGCGGCTGACCACGGTCTGGCGCAGCGAGCCGACATCAAACGTCATGCTGTTGATCATGGCGTTGATCTGTTCGTTGGTGATCAGCGCGGGATAGCGCTTCGGCAAGGCCGCGATCCAGTCCTGGGCGCTACTGATCAGGCCCGGTACCTCGGTGAGACTCTGGCCGGCCTGGCGGGTGAGCAGCGGCAGCAACGCAAAGCTCACCCACACCACGCCGATCAGCAATGCCGTAGAGACCAGCGCCGCGCCGGCCCAGCGCGGTACATGCACGCGCTCGAGCCAGATCACGGGCGAATCCAGCAGATAGGCGATAACCACTGCAGCGAGCACCGGCGTGAGCAGCGCACCGAAGACCATCACCAGCACCAGGGCGCTGACCAGAATCAACGCCAGCGCGACCACCTGCGGGTCGGAGAAATGGCGGCTGAACCATTCGCGTACCACGTTCATTGCACACGCCCTGCCGCTAACGGCGCCACCCAGGGCACGAACACAATCGACGCGGACAGATTACTGGGCACATGGGCTCCTGTGTGCTGGGGCGATAGGCGAACCCGCACGCTGAATGACAGTTTCTTTGGCCAACCCGAAGATTTATCCCCGCGCCAGCGTGTTTTGAGCGACCGACAAAGCGCCGCTATGACCGTTTGCATTCGCACATACGTAAGCCGTGACGGCGCGACAGGCGCCAGACACGGGCCCCGCCATTTTGACACCAACCGCGGCTGGCGGGTGTTACATGGCCGGGTCATCGCACGGCGCCAACGCGACGCCACGCGCCTTGTGTCGATGCCGTCGGGGCGCAAACGCGATCCGTGTATGAATAGATCGTTCGGTTCCTTGGTATCCAGTTTAATCGAATGAACGAAACACGCTAATCTGCGGTCGAAATATCGTGTTCCCGCACCACCGACATGCTTACCTCGTGATTGTTGCCACCGTTCGATCGACCCGTGTTCTGCTCGTAGTCATGGCAGCACTGCTGACCGTGAGCACGGCCGTCAGCGCGCGCGACTATCAGCTGCCCAGCATCGGCCAGCCCGCCGACAACTACATGTCCCCTGCCGAGGAAGACAAGATCGGCCGCCAGGTGGTCGCACAGCTACTCGCGCGCCATCTGATCATCGAAGACATCCAGCTGCGCGAATATCTCACCCGCGTGGGCACGCGCCTGGCCGCGCATACCGATGCCGATGCCAGTGCGTTTCGTTTCTATCCGATCGACAGCAGCCAGGTCAACGCCTTTGCGCTGCCAGGCGGCTATATTGGCGTCAATGCCGGGCTGATCACCGAAACCGATAACGAAAGCGAGCTGGCCGGCGTCATGGGCCACGAAATGGCGCATGTCACCCAGCGTCATATCGCGCGCCAGATCGAGTCGACTTCGGGCATGGGCTGGGCCACGGCTGCGGCGATCCTGGTGGCGGCGATCGCCGGCGGCGGCGACCCCGACGCGCTCAGTGCCGCCGTGACCGCCGGCGTGTCGAATCTCAACCAGCAGCAGACGAACTTCACCCGCGCGCACGAGTTCGAGGCCGACCGGATCGGCATTCGCACCATGGCCGAGGCCGACTACAACCCCGACGGCATGGCCAGCTTCTTCGAAAAGATGCAGCGCCGCTCGCGGCTGTACGGCAATCAGTTGCCGGAAATCCTGTTGTCGCACCCGGTGAGCAATACGCGTATGGCCGAGGCCGAGACCCGCGCACGCGACTATGCAGATACCGACGTACACGAAAGCGACGCCTACCCGCTGATGAAGGAACGCGCGCGGGTGCTGGTGAGCAAGCAATACAGCGACCTGTTGCGCTATTACGAACAGCGCCGCGCCGACGAGGGCCATACCCCCGCCCTCGATTACGGCTATGCCCTGACCCTGCTTCAGCTCGGGCGCACGAGCGACGCGACTGCCCTGCTCGAACCGCTGCTCGCCCAGGCGCCGCAGAGCGAGGCCTATCTACTCGCCCTGGCCGATGCCCGGGCCCAGGCGGGACAGAGCGCACAAGCACGGGATCTGCTCGAGCGCGCGCGCAGCGCCTTTCCCAACAGCGTGGCGGTCAAGATCGACTATGCCGAACTGCTCATGAACGAAGGCGATCTGCAGGCCATGCGGACCTTCCTGCTCCAGGATCGCGACCTGCTGGCCCAGTCGTCCGAAGCCCAGCAGATGCTTGCGCGTGTGGCCGGCCAGCAGGACAACCTGGGCGAAGCCTATTATCGCCAGGCCAAATACTACGAACTGCGCGGCGCCTATGGCCCGGCGATCAATCAGCTACGCACCGCCCTGCAGACCGCCGAACTCAACGCCTTCGACAAGGCGCGCCTGCGCGCCCTGCTCGACCAGATGGTCAAGGCCTGCCATACCACCTGGTCGGAGCGCGAATGCCGCGAACAGGTCAGTGCCGACGCCCGCTATTGAGCCACGTGCGCGCAACGCGCGTCGATTCAGGGGGAACGAGGCTAGGGCTGACGTGTTGCGCGGGTGGGCGAAGATTCCACCGGGCGTACGTCGCGTACCGGCACGATCGTATTCCACTGCCGACAGCTCGGGCACTGCCAGTGCAGATAGCGGCCGGAAAAACCGCACTGCCCGCAGTGGTAGGTCGGCTGGCGTTCAATGATCTGACCAAGTGACTGGCGCAGGCTGTCGAGCGGGCCGGTGAGCGTACTGCGGGTCTGCGACCAGGTCAGATCGAGCAGATGATAGAAACCGATCCAGTTCGGCTCGGTCTGCAGATATTGCGAGATATGGGCGATGGCTTCGTCGGTCTTGTGCTGGGCATGCAGAAAACGGGCATAGGCCACATGCGGATGCGCGCCGTCGTAGAGCGGCATGACATCGCATAGAAACTGGGCATAGCCGGCAGTATCGTCCAGCGCCTCGAAACAGCGACGCATCGGCTGGATGATCTCGCTAATGAAGTCCACATCCTGGCGCATCACCTGCCGGTAAATACGAATCGCGCCCCGGAAATCCCCATCCTGCTCGGCCATCAGCCCACCGATAAGGCTCGCCCGGGCACAATCGCGAAACGACTGACGCGCCGATTTGAGATGGTTGCGCGCGCGATCGCGCTGGCCCGCGCTACGCGCCTGTTCGGCCAGTTCGCAGAAATACTGAGCAATAACCGGCCGCAGCGAGGTGCCGCGCACCGTTTCCAGACGCCGCGTGGTCGCGATGGCCTGATCCCAGTCGCGTTCCTGTTCGTAGATCGCGATCAGCCCGGACAGCGAGCGCTCGAGAAACAGGTTCTGGTCGGCCAGCTCGCGAAACAGGCCCTCGGCGCGGTCGAGCACGCCGGCGCGCAGATAGTCCTGGGCCAGCTCGTAGCGCGCCTGGTTGCGATGAATAGCCTTGAGGTTCGGCCGTGCGACCAGGTTCTGGTGCATGCGCAGTGCGCGATCCACCTCGCCCTGGCGACGAAACAGATTACCCAGCGCGAGATGCGTTTCCGCGGTGTCGTTATCGACTTCCAGTACCCGCACGAACGTTGCGATGGCCTGGTCGGCATCTTCGTTGACGAGTTGACTGATGCCGCGCAAATAGTCGGCGTTGACCGGTGGCGTGGGTTCGTCACCGCGTTCGGCGCGGCCACGCACGTACCAGCCGGAGGCGGCGGCAAGCGGCAGCAGCGCCAGCAGCACCCACCAGGCGCCGTCAAGCATCGTGAATGGGCATGCTCCGCAGATTGGAGATTTCGGTCTGTGCGTCCTTGAGACGGCGGCGCGCGCTCGAAAGCTGTGTACGCAGACGCGCGATCTTGCCTACGCATACCAGCGCGGCGATCGCCAGACCGAGAACGAATGCCACAACGAGAAGCACGACCAGCGGAGCCTCGGTCGTCGTCCACAGCAGGTCGACCGATACCAGATCGTAGTTGAAGAAACCGAACGCCACGCCCAGAACGAGCCCCACGACCACGATCAGATTACGAATCAGGCGTAGCATTTAATTCCCGTTGCTTGTGCGGCGAGCCCACCGTTTGAATGGAGGGGTTTCGACCGCCTATGAATTGTTCGTGTTCACCCGTTCGCGCAATTCCTTGCCCGGCTTGAAGTGGGGCACATACTTGCGCGGAATATCCACGGATTCGCCGGTTTTCGGGTTACGACCACGCCGCGCCGGGCGATGGTGTACCGAAAAACTGCCGAAGCCCCGGATTTCCACTCGCCCACCTGATGCCAGTTCGGCGATCACGTCGTCGAGTAGAAGTTTGACAGCCAGTTCGACGTCACGGTGCGACATATGCGCCTGACGCTGGACCAGCCGTTCGATCAGCTCTGATTTAGTCATCCAGCGTTCTCTCCCTGGAAACGCCGCCCCCATCACATGCCGAATGGCATGCCCCTGATGAAAAGGTAGTTAAAACGCGGGGCGCGCGCAAGCGCCCCGCGTTATTTACACCCTTATTTTTTCAACCGCTATGGTTTTAGTTGTTGCGGTCGCTGGCGTCGATCTGCTCCTTGAGCAGTTCGCCAAGGCTGGTGGTGCCAGTGGAAGCGTCGGTATCCGCGTAATCGCGCATCGCCTGCTGCTCGTCCTTTTCGTCCTTGGCACGAATCGACAGGCTGATGGTGCGGTTGCGCCGATCCACGCCCACGAAGCGGGCTTCGACTTCCTGACCTTCCGACAGCGCGGTACGCGCATCTTCCACGCGATCGCGGGAAATATCCGAGGCCCGGATATAGCCGACCACGTCGTTGCCCAGATCCACGGTCGCGCCGCGCGCATCGACGCTGGCGATGGTGCCGGACACGACGCTGCCCTTCGGGTTATCCGCAACGAAGGAACCGATCGGATCCTGCGCGAGCTGCTTGATACCCAGCGAGATGCGCTCGCGGTCGGCGTCGATCGACAGCACCACGGCTTCGACCTCGTCGCCCTTCGAGTATTCGCGCACCACTTCTTCGCCGGCTTCGTTCCAGGACAGATCCGACAAGTGCACCAGGCCGTCGATATTGCCCGGCAGACCCACGAAGATACCGAAATCGGTGATCGACTTGATCTGGCCGCGCACGGTGTCGTTGCGCTGGTGGTTGGCGGCGAAGTCTTCCCACGGATTGGACTTGCACTGCTTCATGCCCAGCGAGATACGACGACGTTCTTCGTCGATCTCGAGCACCATGACCTCGACCTCGTCGCCGACGTCCACGATCTGGCCGGGGTTGACGTTCTTGTTGGTCCAGTCCATTTCCGAGACGTGCACCAGGCCTTCCACGCCTTCTTCGATTTCCACGAAGGCACCGTAGTCGGTGATGTTGGTGACGTTGCCGAACAGACGGGTGTTTTCCGGGTAGCGGCGGGCGATATCGACCCACGGATCGTCGCCGAGCTGCTTCAGACCGAGCGAAACGCGGGTGCGCTCACGATCGAACTTGAGCACCTTGACCTCGATCTCTTCACCCACGTTGACGACGTCGGTCGGGTCCTTGATGCGCTTCCACGACATGTCGGTGATATGCAGCAGGCCGTCGATGCCGCCCAGGTCCACGAACGCGCCGTAGTCCACCAGGTTCTTGACGATGCCCTTGAGCACGATGCCTTCCTGAAGCGTGTCGAGCAGCTGCTTGCGCTCTTCGCTGTACTCTTCCTTGAGCACGTCGCGACGCGAAACCACCACGTTGTTACGCAGGCGGTCGAGCTTGATGACACGGAACTCGAGCGGCTTGCCTTCGAGATAGGTCGTGTCGCGCACCGGGCGCACATCGACCAGCGAACCGGGCAGGAACGCGCGGATGTTGCCAACGTCGACGGTGTAACCGCCCTTGACCTTGCCGCTGATATGACCGACCACGGATTCGCTGTTTTCGTAGGCGTCGGTGAGGAAGTCCCAGGTGCGGATACGCTGGGCCTTTTCCTTCGACAGGCGCGTGGCGCCGAAACCGTCTTCGACGGCTTCCAGTGCGACTTCGACCTTGTCGCCTTCGGCGACCGTCAGTTCGCCGTTTTCGTCGTAGAATTCATCGACCGGGATAACGCCTTCGGACTTGAGGCCCGCGTCGACGATGACGACATCGTTCTTGACTTCCAGCACCTCGGCGTTGATGAGGGAACCGGGCTGCATGGTACGACCCTGCAGACTTTGCTCGAATAGTTCGGCGAAACTTTCAGACATGAGGGGAAAAGATCCTACGGCGCTTGAAAAAAGCGAGCGCCATTCCGTGGTTGATAAAACACTCCGATCAACGGCCTTGCGCCGCGAACGGTCCCGTTTGAAAAAGCCGGCTTATGCGTGAATCCAGCCTTTTTCGCGTACGAGGCGGCGTACTTTGTCGAGTGACGTCGCCACGCTTTCGCCGGTGGTATCGATGACGTGGGCATCGACCGCCGGCTTCAGGGGCGCGACTTCACGTGAAGCATCACGCGCGTCCCGCTCCAATATCTCTCGATATATCCGGTCAAGATTAGCATCAACATGCTGGCCCGACAACTGCGCAAACCGCCGCCTGGCGCGCTCTTCGGCTGACGCGGTGATATAGAGTTTCAGATCGGCATCGGGAAAGATTACTGTGCCCATATCGCGCCCGTCCGCGATCAGCCCCGGCGCGCTGGCGAAATCGCGCTGGCGCGCCAGTAGCGCCTCGCGTATCGCCGGCTGTACCGCCCATTTGGAGGCGGCATCGGACACGGCGTCGCTGCGGATGATGTCGGTGACATCTTCGCCGGCCAGGCGCACCCGCTGGCCCGCGCCGCGATCGGGTTCGAACACGATATCCAGCCTGCGCGAGGCCGCCACGGCGGTCGCGCAGTCGGTCGGCAACTCGGCATCCAGGCCATCGCGCAACGCGACCAGGCCCACGAGCCGGTAGAGCGCGCCGCTATCGAGCAGCCACCAGCCGAGCTCGCGCGCCAGTGCGGAGGCGAGCGTGCCCTTGCCGGCCCCGCCCGGCCCGTCCAGCGTCATGACCGGCGCAGCGCTCATACCGACACCTCGCTGGCCTGGATCTGCAGCCCGGCGACGGCGGCGAGATCCACGAAGCCGGGAAACGACGTATCGACGAAATCGCAGTCGTCGATTTCGATGGGCGCGTTGGCGCGCAGCGCGGCCATGGCAAAGGCCATCGCGATCCGGTGGTCATCGTGGCTTGCGATGCGCGCACCATCGAAGGCTGTCGCCGCGCCGCGGCCCACAATCGTCAGCCCGTCGTCGGCCACCTCGACCTCGACGCCCAACTGGCGCAGGCCATCGGCCATCACCGCGATACGGTCGGATTCCTTGACCCGCAGCTCGGCCGCGCCGGTCAGACGGGTCGTGCCCTCGGCGCAGGCAGCGGCAACGAAGATCGCGGGGAATTCGTCGATGGCGAGCTCGACCTCTGCACCGCCGATATCCACGCCCGTGAGAGCCGCGCTGCGCACCACGATATCGGCGACCGGCTCGCCCGCCTGGATACGCTCGTCGTACAGGCGGATATCCGCGCCCATGCGGACAAGAATGTCGATTACCCCGCGCCGGGTCGGGTTGATGCCCACGCCCGGCAAGACGATCTCGCTGGACTGGGCAATCGTGGCGCCGACGATGAAAAAGGCCGCCGACGACAGATCGGCCGGCACGGCGACATCTGCGGCTTCGAGCGTTTGCCCGCCGGTGATCGACAACGTGCGCGCCTCGTGTTCGATGCGCACGCCAAAGGCCGAGAGCATGCGTTCGGTATGATCGCGGCTGATGCCGGGTTCGGTCACACGCGTGATGCCTTGCGCATAGAGTCCGGCCAGCAGCACACAGGACTTGATCTGGGCGCTGGCCACAGGCGGCGTGTAATCGATGCCTTGCAGGCGCTGACCACCATGTATCGACAGCGGCGCGCGCCCGCCCTCCTGGCCCTCGATATGCGCGCCCATGCGCGTGAGCGGCTCGATAACGCGTGCCATGGGCCGGCGCGACAGACTGGCATCGCCCACCAGGTGGCTATCGAAACGCTGGCCCGCCATCAGGCCAGACATCAGGCGCATGGAGGTCCCCGAGTTCCCCAGATCCAGCGCGGTGGCCGGCGCCTGCAAGCCGTCGCGGCCGACGCCGTCGACCACCAGCGCCGCGCCGTCACGCGTAAAGCTCACACCCATGGCCTCGAAGGCATGCAGGGTCGCCAGACAATCCGCGCTTTCGAGAAAACCGGTGATACGCGAGCGCCCGTGCGCGATCGCCGACAACATCACCGCGCGATGCGAAACCGACTTGTCGCCGGGGACGCTGATCTCGCCGTTGAGGGCCCCGCCCGGCTGTAGATAAAAACGCCGCATAGTCAGGTTTGTCCCGTGGCAAAACCGTCGCGCGCCGTCTTTGCGCGGGTAAAAATGGTTGCGAGCCGGTCCCGCTCGCCTCCGGCAATCGCGCTGCGCACCGCGTCCAGATCGCCGATATAGCGATCCAGCACCGGCAGAATGGCATCGTGGTTGGCCGTGACGATATCGGCCCAAAGCGACGGGCTGCTCGACGCGATACGGGTGAAATCGGCGAAACCGCCGGCCGCGTATTCGAAAATCTCCGTGCGTTCGGCCATGCGCGCGAGCGTATCCACCAGGGTATACGCGAGCAGATGGGGCAGATGGCTGGTCGCAGCGAGTACTTCGTCGTGGTGGGCGCCGTCCATTTCGCTGACCCGCGCACCTACCGCATGCCAGAGGGCCGCCACCCGCGCCAGCGCATCGCTGTCGGTGGCCGGCGTGGGCGTGAGAATCACGCGCCGGCCCGCGAACAATGTCGCAAAGCCCGCGTCGAGCCCGCTGCGCTCGGTGCCGGAAATCGGATGGCCGGGCACGAAGCGGCCCATACGCTCGCCCAGGCACGCCTCGGCTTCGCGGATGACGCTCAGTTTGGTGCTGCCGGTATCGGTGACCACCGCATCGTCGGCGAGTGCGGGTGCAATTTGGGCGAATACATCGGCCATCGCGCCGATTGGCACCGCGACCACCACCAGCGTGGCATTCGCGACTGCTGCGGCGATATCCGTGGCCGGCGCGTCGACCAGCCCGAGTTCGCGTGCCTGGCGCGCCTGTTCGACGTCGGCTACGACGCCCGCGATCTCGCCGCAAAAACCGTTCGCGCGCAATGCATGAACCACCGAGCCGCCGATCAGCCCCAGACCGATGACACAGACACGCTCCGAATGCAGACTGGCCCCGGCTGTGCTCATTCGCCTTCCATCACCGCATCCAGCGCGGCGAGAAATACACGATTTTCCTCTTCGCTTCCGACAGTTACACGCAAATGCTCAGGCAGGTCGTAACTTTGCAGCGGACGTACGATCACGCCCTCGTGCAGCATCGCTTCGTAGACCGGCGTGGACGCGCGCCCGCAGTCGAAGGTGAGAAAATTGGCCTGTGACGGCAGGCAGTGGTGCCCACGCGCTTCGAGTTCACGTGCCAGCGAAGCCCGTTGGACCGCGTTGGTCTGGATCGAATAGCGCACGAATTCCTCGTCGGCCAATGCGGCCTCGGCACAATACAGTGCGACCGTATTCACATTGAACGGCTGACGGATGCGATTGATCCAGTCGGCCACTTTCGCCGTGCTCAGCGAATAGCCGACACGCAATCCCGCCATGCCATAAATTTTCGAGAAAGTACGCGTAACAATCAGATTATCAAAACGATCTACAAGCGCACGGCTATCCGGACGTTCGCTATCGGCCTGGTATTCGAGATAGGCCTCGTCGAGCAGCACGATCACGCCAGGCGGTACCGCTTCGAGAAACGCCTCGATGGCCTGCGGAGCCAGCCAGGTGCCGGTCGGGTTGTTCGGGCTGGCGATGAACACCACCCCGGTGTTGTCGTCTATATGCTCGATAAAGGCGTCGAGGTCATGGCCGTAGGGCATATCGGCGTCGGGCCCGAGCGCGGGCACCTCGCGCACTTCGGCATTTACGGCCTGGGCGACGATGGGATAGACCGCAAATGCGTACTGCGAGAAAACGGCGTTCTTGCCCGGCCCCAGAAATACTCGGGCGGTGAGTTCGAGCACGTCATTCGAGCCGTTGCCGAGCGTCACCCGTGCCGGGTCGATATCGTGGATAGCGGCAATTTTCTGCTTGAGCGCATAGCCGCCGCCATCCGGATAGCGATGCAGATCCGCCGCCCCGTGTTCCACGAAGTCAGCAAAGGCCTGCTTGACCGCGGGGGCGACCCCGAACGGATTTTCGTTCGAGGCAAGCTTGATGATCGAACTCAGGCCCAATTCGCGCTTGAGATCATCGATCGGCTTGCCAGGCACATAGGCATGCAGGCCATGAATACCGGCATGCGCCTGTTCGTCTAGACTCTTGGTCATATCATTCAACTAGTTAACGGCTGAATCGAACGTGACTTCTCAGCTCGAGACGGTATCCACGGCACGCGGATAGGCACCCAGAACCTTGAGCATCGCGGCCTGTGATTCGATGGCGTCAAGAACCTGTCGCACCCGCGGTTCATCGATATGGCCTTCCAGATCGATGAAGAAATTATAGTCCCAGGCCTGGCGCCGCGATGGCCGTGACTCGATACGGGTGAGATCCACCCCGGCCTGTGCGCCCGGCGTGAGCAGCCGATGGAGCATGCCGGGCTCGTTGCGAATGGCCACGAGAATCGAGGTCATATCGTTACCCGTGGCGGGCACTTTCTGCTTGCCGAGCACGAGAAACCGGGTGGTGTTGTTCGGCTCGTCCTCGATATTCGAGGCCAGCATCGGCAGTTCGTAGAACTCCGACGCAGCCCGGCCCGCGATTGCGGCTGCCTGATTTTCCCCGGCCACGCGGCGCGCAGCTTCGCCGTTGCTCGACACGGCTTCGCGTACCACGCCGGGCAGCTGGCGATCGAGCCACTTGCGACACTGCGCCAGCGACTGCGCATGGGCGACCACCCGCTTCACACCGGTCAGATCTGCGGCGCGCGACAGCAGATGATGATGTACCGCCAGGGCGACCTCGCCGCAGATCTGCAACGAACTGCCCACCAGCTGGTCGAGCGTATGACTGACCACGCCTTCGGTGGAATTCTCCACCGGTACCACGCCGAAATCGGCATTGCCGGCCTCGACCTCGCGAAAGATCTCGTCGATGGCCGGCAGCGGCATCGCCCGTACCGAATGGCCGAAGTGCTTGTAGACCGCGGCCTGCGTATAGGTCCCTTCGGGGCCGAGATAGGCCACCTTCATCGGCGATTCCAACGCCAGGCAGGCCGACATTACCTCGCGCATCAAACGCATGATGGTGGCATCGTCGAGCGGGCCGTCATTGCGCTCGGCGACCCGGCGCAGCACATCGGCCTCGCGCTCGGGGCGATAGAAGTCCGTACGCTGTCGTTCGGTCTTGATCCGTGCGACTTCCAGCGCCACGCCGGCACGCTCGGCAATCAGCGCCTGGATCTGGGCATCCAGCGCGTCGATACGCTCGCGCGCGCCGGCCAGCGCCTGATCGTCGGACTTGTCTTGCGACGCACTCATTGCTTACGCCGCGTCGCTACCCACGGCACCCAGATAACGCACGCACAGCACGCCTTCGATACCGCGCAGTTCGTCGATGGCCTCGTCGGCCACGGGCGCATCGACATCCACCAGCGTATAGGCGACCTCGCCTTTCGACTTGTTGAGCAGATCGGCGATGTTGTGGCCATGACGAGCCAGCGTCGACGAAATCTGGCCGACCATGTTGGGCACGTTGTGGTTGACCACGGCCAGGCGATGCGCGCTGGCGGTCGGCGGCATGATCGCCTCGGGGAAGTTCACCGAGTTACGGATGTTGCCGATTTCCAGATAGTCGCGCAGCTGGTCGGCGATCATCATCGCACTGTTGTCTTCGGCTTCGTCGGTCGACGCCCCCAGATGCGGCAGCGTGATCACGCGATCGTGCCCGCGCAGCTTCTCGGAGGGGAAGTCGCAGACGTAGTAGCTCAGACGGCCGTTTTCCAGCGCGGCGAGCACGGCGTCTTCATCCACGATTTCGGCACGCGAGAAGTTGAGCAGCACCGCGCCCTTGCGCATGAGCTTGAGCCGCTTGGCATCGACCAGCCCGCGGGTGTCGTCGACCAGCGGCACGTGCAGCGACACATAGTCGGAACGCGAGAGCAGCTCGTCGATGGACAGTGCCTGCGAGACATTGGCGGCCAGGCGCCAGGCGTTGTTAACGGTAATACCCGGGTCGAAACCCTGCACGCTCATGCCCAGCGCCTGTGCGGCGTTGGCCACGTTCACGCCGATGGCGCCGAGCCCGGCCACGCCGAGGGTGCGCCCGGGCAGTTCCACGCCCTTGAAGCGTTTCTTGCCGGCTTCGACTTCCTTCTTGAGCTCTTCGCCAGTCGAGGTGAGTTCCTCGACATAGCGCCAGGCGCTCATGAGATTGCGCGAGGCCAGCAGCATACCGGCGAGCACCAGTTCCTTCACGGCGTTGGCATTCGCGCCGGGGGCATTGAACACCGGCACGCCGCGCTTGCTCATTTCGGCGACGGGAATGTTGTTCACGCCCGCGCCGGCGCGGCCGATGGCACGCACGGAATCGGCGATGGCCATGTCGTGCATGTTGTGCGAACGCAGGATGATGGCGTCCGGCTTGGACATTTCCGAGGCGATTTCGTACAGATCGCGCGGCAGGCGATCGAGCCCCTTGGCCGAAATATTGTTCAGCGTCTGAATCTTGAACGTCATAACTAACCTTTATCCGCGAATTCTTTTGAAAACTTATCCGCAGATTTCACAGACCACGCAGGTTGAAGAAGCGCGATAAACAATGGTTACGGCCGGCCTTCAAATCTGCGCGATCCGCGCAATCTGCGGATCGATATGTCTTATCCGTTGGCTTTTTCGAAGCCGCGCATGAAGTCGATCAGCGCATCGACGCCCGCTTCCGGCATGGCGTTGTAGATCGACGCCCGCATGCCGCCGACCGACCGATGGCCCTTGAGCGTGGACAATCCGGCTTCCTCGGCCTGCGCGAGGAACGTCTTGTTGAGTTCCTCGTTGGCCAGCAGAAACGGCACGTTCATGTTCGACCGCGCATGCGGTGCGACCGGGTTGCTGTAGAAATCGGAACTATCGATAAATCCGTACAGCTTGTCGGCCTTGCGCTGATTGCGCTCGGCCATGCCTTCGAGGCCGCCGTTGTTCAGAATCCATTCGAAGGTCAGCCCGGCCATGTACCAGGCGAAACACGGCGGCGTGTTGAGCATGGAGTCGGCATCGGCCTGCTTCTTGTAGTCGAATACCATGGGCACGCCGGGCAACGGATTACCCATGAGGTCGTCGCGCACGATCACCATCGTGACCCCGGCCGGGCCGGCGTTCTTCTGCGCGCCGGCATAGATCACGCCGTATTTGGATACGTCGATCGGCTTGGACAAAAACGCCGACGACCAGTCGCCGACCAGCGGCACATCCCCGGTATCGGGCACATCCGGGAACTCGATGCCCTCGATGGTTTCGTTGGGCGTGTAGTGAACATAGGCCGCATCGTCGCGCAGCTGCCAGTCCGCGCGCGGCGGTACATCCGTGAACGCGCCGTCGACCGAGGAATCAGCCGCGACCTGGGCATCGCCGTATTTACCGGCTTCCTTGACCGCCTTTTTGCTCCAGCTGCCAGTGACGACGTAATCGGCTTTCTGCGAACGGCCCATGAGGTTGAGCGGCACGCCGGCGAACTGGCCCGCGGCCCCGCCCTGCATGAACAGTACGCTGTAGCCTTCGGGCACATTCAGCAACTTGCGCAGATCCTGGGTGGCTTTTTCGGCAATGGAGACGAACGCATCGCCACGATGGCTCATTTCCATGACGGACATGCCGGTGCCCTGCCAATCCAGCAGATCGGCCTGGGCTTTTTCGAGCACTTCCACCGGCAGCGTGGCCGGCCCTGCACTGAAGTTATAGACGCGTGCCATAGAACAAATCTCCTTTGGAAATCGACGGGGCGCGAACGTTAGTCCGCACCAGGTTCCGAACTGTTGTCGTCGTCGGCCGGCGCGTCATCGCCGCCAGGCCCGGACGCCGCGACGTCACTGGCGTCGTCGTCGCTGTCGTCGTCTTCGTCATCCTCGGTGACGATACGGTCGACGCCCACCAGGTGCTGATCGTCGGCCACCCGAATAATGCGCACACCCTGAGTGTTGCGCCCGAGCACCGAGATTTCGGCCACGGCCGTGCGAATCAGCGTACCCATATTGGATATCAGCATGATTTCATCGTCTTCGAGCACCTGGGTCGCGCCCACGACCGCACCGCTCTTGTCCGACTGCTTGAGCGCGAGCACGCCCTGGCCGCCACGCCCACGCAGCGGATAATCATCCACCGGCGTGCGCTTGCCATAGCCCTGCGCGGTGACCGTGAGAATATCGCCTTCACGCACCACGATGAGCGCGATTACGGCCGCATCCGCTTCGTCCTCGGGCAGACGGATACCGCGTACGCCCGCTGCGTTGCGGCCCATTTCGCGCACGTCCTGTTCGGCAAAACGAATCACCTTGCCGCCCGAGGAGAACAGCATCAGCTGATCGTCGCCGCCGGTCAGATCCACGCCCACCAGGGCATCGTCGTCGCGCAAATCGATGGCGATGATGCCGTTGGAGCGCGGGCGCGAGAACTGCTCCAGCGCGGTCTTCTTGACCGTGCCATTGCGGGTGGCAAAGAACACGTTCTCGCTGGTGTTGAAGTCCTTGATCGGCAGCACCTGGGAGATGCGCTCGTCGTTTTCCAGCGGCAGCAGGTTGACGATCGGCTTGCCGCGCGCGCCGCGCCCGGCGCTGGGCAGCTCATAGACCTTGAGCCAGTACGCCTTGCCGGCCGAGGAAAAGCACAGCAGCGTGTCGTGGGTGTGCGCGACCCACAGCTTGTCGATGAAGTCGGCATCCTTGGTCTGGGTGGCCGACTTGCCGCGCCCGCCTCGGCGCTGGGCGCGATAGGCATCCAGCGGCTGGGACTTCACATAGCCTTCGTGGGTGAGCGTGACCACCACATCTTCCGGGGTGATCAGATCGGCCGTGGTCAGATCCAGATGGCTGTCGAGGATTTCGGTCTTGCGCTCGTCGCCGTAGTCGCGACGGATCGCTTCCAGCTCTTCGCGGATGACCTCGAACAGCCGGTCCATATTGGACAGAATCTCGATGTAATCGGCGATCTTGTCGAGCAGCTGTTCGAACTCCTCGATGATCTTGCTCTGCTCCAGGCCGGTGAGCCGGTGCAGACGCAAATCGAGAATCGCCTGGGCCTGGGTTTCGGTCAGCCGGTAGCTGCCGTTGTCCTGCAAGCCATAAGCCTTGGACAGGTCGGCCGGGCGCGAGGAGGCCGCACCGGCGCGATCGAGCATGTCCACGACCTGCCCCGGCGGCCATTCGCGATTGATCAGCGCTTCGCGCGCCTCGGCCGGGCCACTGGAGGCCTTGATCAGCGCGATCACCTCGTCGATGTTGGCCAGCGCGATGGTCAGACCTTCCAGCACATGGGCACGGGCACGGGCCTTGGCCAGCTCGTACTGGGTACGCCGGGTGACGACTTCGCGCCGATGGCGGATGAAGGCTTCCAGCAGCTGCTTGAGGTTCAGCGTGCGCGGCTGGCCGTCGTCCAGCGCCACCATGTTGATGCCGAACACGGTCTGCATCTGCGAATGGCGATACAGGTTGTTGAGCACGACCTCGGGGGTTTCGCCGCGGCGCAGCTCGACGACCATGCGCATGCCGTCCTTATCGGACTCGTCGCGCAACTCGGTAATGCCTTCGATGCGCTTGTCCTTGACCAGCTCGGCGATCTTTTCGAGCAGCCGTGCCTTGTTGACCTGGTAAGGCAGCTCGGTGACCACGATGGACTGCTTGCCGCGCTCGTCGACATCCTCGAAGTGCGCACGGGCCCGCATGTAGATACGCCCGCGCCCGGTTTCATAGGCTTCGCGAATACCGTCGGCGCCGTTGATCATGGCCGCGGTGGGGAAATCCGGGCCCGGCACGTGTTCCATCAGACCGGCGATGCTGATCTGCGGGTCGTCCATGACCGCCAGCACCGCATTCACCACCTCGGTGAGGTTGTGCGGCGGGATATTGGTGGCCATGCCGACCGCGATACCGGTGCCGCCGTTGACCAGCAGATTGGGCAGGCGCGTGGGCAGAACCGCCGGCTCGGACTCGGATTCGTCGTAGTTCGGAATGAAATCGACCGTATCCTTTTCGATATCGGCCAGAATTTCATGGGCGAGGCGCGCCATTCGCACTTCGGTATAGCGCATTGCCGCCGGCGCGTCGCCGTCAATGGAGCCGAAGTTGCCCTGGCCATCGACCAGCACATAGCGCATGGAGAAATCCTGCGCCATACGCACGATCGTGTCGTAGACCGCCGAATCGCCATGCGGGTGGTATTTACCGATGACGTCGCCGACCACGCGGGCCGACTTCTTGTACGGCTTGTTCCAGTCGTTGCCGAGCTCGCGCATGGCATAAAGCACACGCCGATGCACGGGCTTGAGGCCGTCGCGCACATCGGGCAGCGCACGCCCGACGATCACGCTCATGGCATAGTCGAGATACGACTGGCGCATCTCGTCTTCGAGGTTGATCGAAAGAATCTCTTTTGCGACGTCGGCCATAGAGTTGTTTTCGTTCAAGCAGCCTGCAACACAGGCCGCGGTCGGTGCGGTTCCACGGGCTGGGAGTCGGCACGAATCCGGCGGCGTTCGCCGGTCGTCCGACGCGGTTCAGCGCCGTCGCGTAAAGCCGGTCATGTTAGCACAGCGCGTGTGCCAAAACCGCTTGACTGCGCTAGAGTGTCGGGCGTTCGCGCTCCCCACTGAACGCCTGTTTCCATGCGCCAGATCGATACCCTTATTCATGCCCGCTGGGTGGCCCCGCTAAGCGGCAATGCCCGGCTGCTCGAAAACCATGCCGTGGCCATTCGCCACGGCCTGATCGAAGCCGTGTTGCCCAGCGACGAGGCGCGCACGCGCTTTGATGCCCGCGAGGTCATCGAGCGCGACACGCACCTGCTCATCCCGGGGCTGATCAACACCCATACCCACGCGGCAATGAATCTCATGCGCGGCATCGCCGACGACATGCCGCTCATGCCGTGGCTGACCGAATACATCTGGCCAACCGAGGGCGAGTTCATGTCGCCCGAGTTCGTCGCCGACGGCACCGATCTGGCGATGGCGGAAATGCTCAGAGGCGGCACGACCTGCTTCAACGACATGTACTTCTTCCCCGACGTGGTCGCGGAACGTGTGGAAGCTGCGGGCATGCGCGCGAGCGTCGGCATGATCGTGATCGACTTCCCCACCGTGTGGGCGGCCAACGCAGACGAATATCTACAAAAAGGTCTGGCCCTGCGCGACGCCTGGCGCGGCCATGAACGCATTTCCACCGTGTTTGCCCCGCACGCGCCCTATACCGTGTCCGACGCGCCGCTCAAAAAGATCCGTACCTATGCCGACGAAATGGATCTGCGGGTGCATATGCATGTTCACGAAACCGCGTTCGAAGTGAACGACGCGCAGGAAAAGAATGGCCAGCGTCCGCTCGCGCGTCTCGACGATCTGGGTCTGCTCACGCCGAACTTTCTGGCCGTGCACATGACTCAGCTCACCGACGAAGAGATCGCGCTGTGCGCGCGTAACGGCGTGCATGTGCTGCATTCGCCCGAGTCCAATCTCAAGCTGGCCAGCGGGCTGTGCCCGGTGCAGAAGCTTCTCGATGCCGGCATCAATGTGGCACTCGGCACCGACGGCGCCGCCTCGAACAACGATCTGGACATGATCGGCGAAATGCGCACCGCGGCCTTCATCGGCAAGATCGCCGCCGATGACGCCGCCGCAGTCAGTGCCGACACGGTGCTGCGCATGGCCACGATGGGCGGCGCCGAAGCCCTGGGCATCGCCGACACCACCGGCTCCATCGAGCCGGGCAAGATGGCCGATCTGTGCGCCATCGATCTCAACGCGCTCGAAACCCGGCCTGTCTTCGACCCGATCGCCGCTCTGGTTTATAACGTGTCCCGCGAACAGGTCAGCGACACCTGGGTGGCCGGACAACGGCTGCTCGCCGACCGCCAACTGACCACGCTCGACGAAGCCGATATCGCAGTACGTGCCGCCGAATGGCAGCAACGGCTGTCCAGCCATGCAAGGAAGCCCTCATGACAAGCGACCAGAATGCCGAACTGGCCAAATTCGGGCGTCTCGCCGACCACTGGTGGGACACGGCGGGCGAAATGCGTCCGCTGCACGACATCAATCCGCTGCGCACCGATTTCATCGACCGGCGTGCGCCGCTGGCCGGCAAGCGCGTGCTCGATGTCGGCTGTGGCGCGGGTATTCTTTCGGAAGCACTGGCCCGGCGCGGCGCCCAGGTGACCGGGCTCGATCTGGCCCCCGAACTCATCGAAGCAGCCAAGGCACACGCCGAACAAAGCGAGCTGGATATCGACTATCGCTGCATCTCCAGCGGTAATCTCATGCGCGAAGCGCCGGGCGCCTTCGACATCGTGGTGTGCTACGAAATGCTCGAACATGTCGATACGCCGGCCTATGTGGTCGACGACTGCGCCATGCTCGCTGCCCCCGGCGGCCATCTGTTCTTTTCCACGATCAACCGCAGCGCCAAGGCCTGGCTGCTGGCGATCGGCGGCGCCGAATACGTGCTCGGCCTGCTGCCGCGCGGCACCCACGAATACAACAAGCTGATTCGTCCGTCGGAGCTGGGTGCCTGGTGCCGGCATGCCCATCTGGAAGTCGCGGAGATCGCGGGCATGCACTACAACCCGCTCACCCGGCGGGCCAGCCTGGCGCAAAGCCCGGACGTGAATTACTTCCTGCACGCGCGCAAACCCGCGGCGAGCCCGGCATGAAGTTACAGGCCTTCGATGCGGTGCTGTTCGATCTCGACGGCACCCTGCTCGATACCGCCCCGGACCTGGCCGGCGCGATCAACGATATGCGCGCCGAGCTTGGGCTCGATGCCATGCCACTATCTGAATTGGCCCCCATGTGCTCCTTCGGCGGGCGCGGCATGCTCGGCAAGGGCCTCGATCTGACCCCCGACGATGCCGACTATCGTGCCAACTACGACCGTTTCATCGAGACCTATCGCGCGCGCATGACCCGTGACACCCAGCCCTTCGACGGCATGCGCGAATTCGTACGCCAGCTCGCCGACAGCGGCCTGGCCTGGGGCGTGGTGACCAACAAACTCGAAGCGCTCGCGCTGCCGTTAATGACGCATATGGATTTCGACCCGCCGCCGGGGTGTGTGATCGGCGGTGATTCCGCGGGCGTGGCCAAGCCCGACCCGGCGCCAATGTATCTGGCCTGCGAACGTATTGGCGTGGATGCCACGCGCTGTGTCTATATCGGCGATTCCGATCGCGATATCGAAGCCGGGCGCGTCGCCGGCATGGCCACGATTGGCGTGGCCTACGGCTATATTCCGCCCGGCGACGACATCCACGGCTGGCAGGCCGATGTCGTGGTCGACACCGTGGCGGGCCTGCGTGCCGCACTCGAACAACTCGACGCCCAGGCCGTGGCCGGCGCCCATCCGACTTGAGAGCCAACGACCCAACCCAATGACTGTATCTTCCGACTCGAAACCGCTCGCCGACCGCGTGATTCTGATAACCGGCGCCGGGGGCGGCCTCGGGGCCGTGGTGGCGCGCGCAGTTGCCGCCGCCGGTGCCGAGTGTGTGCTGCTGGGCCGGCGTGAACGCACGCTCACCCCCGTGTTCGACACCATCTTTGCTGACGGCAGCCCGGAACCGGCGCTGTTTCCGCTCGACGTGACCCGCGCCGGCGAAGACGACTACCAGCGCCTGGTCGACGGCATCGCCGCCGACTGCGGCCGTCTCGACGGAATCGTGCATCTGGCCGCCCGTTTCGACGGCCTCATGCCACTGGCCACGCACCCGATCGACGGCTGGCAGCGGATCATGCATATCAACCTGACCGCTGCCTTCACCCTCACCCAGATCTGCCTGCCGCTGCTGCAATCCGTGGACGATGCCTCGGTGATCTTCACGCTCGACGAGGCCGCGGCCACGCCCAAGGCGTTCTGGGGCGCCTACGGCGTCAGCAAGGCGGCGCTGGCCGCGCTCGTGCAAATGTTCGCCGTCGAACACGAACAAAGCGGGCGCCTGCGCTTCAACGGCATCGACCCCGGCCCGCGCAAGACCCCGCTCCGCGCCAAGGCCTTTCCCAGCGACGACCCCAACGCGCAAGCGCCCGAAGCCGCCGCCGATACCTATGTCCACCTGCTCTCGGCAAACGCACGCGGCACCACCGGCCAGATCGTCGGTGCCGACGGGCAGCCGATCGCAACCTAGGGAACCTCTGCACAACCTGTCGCGGTCGCGCCGGCGTGCTTTGCGCGTGTCTGGCAAGGAGAGGTAGGCGTAGCGTGCTGGTTGCACGGTGCGCCTGCCTCGACGCCGACCAGGCGCGCGCAAAGCCCCGGCCCCGAAGGGGTTCGGCCTCAAATGCGCTGCGACTGCGTTGCCGAGCTTGACCTGCCAATAAGGCAGGCGCTGCGCTCGGACGCCTTGTCGCAACGCATTTGAGCACTCGAACGCGAGCCGCGAGAGGTTATGCAGAGGTTCCCTAGGATCGGCTTCGCGCTTGCGGAGCGCGCTTGCGAACCCGAAGACAAAAGCAGGCGGGTCCACGAATAAACGCGACCTTGAGCGATCGAAAACGCGCCTGCCTGTATTCACACCCCGTCAGGGCCGCAGGTTGGATTAGCGAAGCATAATCCAACACAGAACGAAGCTGATACGTGTTGATACGGCCGGCGCAGTTCAAGACGTCGCTGGCCGCCATATGTTGCCCGCTTGCAGTGGTCGCACCGTCATCGAATGCTTTGCTGCGCTCCTTTTCGCCCGGCGAGGTTTGGCCCGGCACCCGTGGCATCGGCCGTGTTGGCTTACGGCCTATCGGCCTAAGCCGACCTACGAAGCTGCATCATTTGCGCCTATTCGCGTAGATTTGCGGACGACAAGAGAAGCGCCCCAGCGCGTAGGTTGGATTAGCGAAGCGTAATCCAACACAAAAACGCAGCCGACAAGACCGCTCAGGCTCGCACGCTCCGAAAGCGGCAACCGTGCTCGCCCTTGTTGGCTTACGGCCTGCGGCCTAAGCCAACCTACACGGCTATACGGCGCGCTCGGATCCAGCAATGGTGGCCCGCCCGTGATCACAACGATCGTGAAGCACACAGTGCTCGCAGTCCGGCTTGCGCTTGTGGCAGCGCTGTTTGGCATGCGCGACGATCAGCGCATGCAGTTCGTCGTAGAAAGCGGCGTCGCCCGCCGGGCCGGCCTGTTCGATACGCCGGCGCAGCCGTTCGTAATTGCGTGTACCGCTCGTCCAGCCGTAACGCTCCATGATGCGAAAGGCATAGGCATCGGCCACGAATACCGGGCGTTGGAAGGCGTAGAGCAGAATCACGTCGGCGGTTTCATGGCCGATCCCGTGCAGGGCCAGCAGTTCACGGCGCAGCGTGGCGCTATCCCGTTTTTGCAGCGCGTCGAAACCGCCCTGCTCGACGAACCATGTGCACAGTGCGCGCAGGCGTTTGGCCTTGATGTTGTGCGGCCCCGCGCGGCGAATCAGCTGCGGTAAGTCTTCGTGGGCGAGCAGCGCCTGCGCTTGCAAGGAGCCGGCCTCAAGCAACGTGGCGATCGCCATTTCCACATTGGTCCAGGCCGTATGCTGGGTGAGCACCGCGCCGACGAGAATTTCGAAGCGCGGATTATCCGTGTCCTGGACGGGCCACCAGTGCTGGGGCCCGTAGGCTGCGCGCAGACGATCGTGGAACTCGCGTAGCGCCGATGCGCTCGGCTCTTCGTTCGCCACCTAGCGTTGCAAGTCGACGAGTGCTGCCAGTTCGCGCACTTCCTTGCGGTCGAGTTCGCGCCAACCGCCGGCCTTGACGCCACTGGGCAGCGCGACCGGACCGAAGCCAATGCGCATGAGCCGGGAGACCGTCACGCCCTGCGAGGCCCACAGCCGGCGCACCACGCGATTACGGCCCTGGCGTACGGTCACTTCGAACCAGCGGTTGGCCTTGTGCGCATCGTCGGCGACACGAATCGAATCGAAACGGGCGACGCCGTCGTCAAGTTCCACGCCTTCGAGCAAACGCTCGATCATGGCGTCGTCCACCTCGCCCCGTACCCGTACCGCGTAACTGCGCACGATCTCGTAGCTGGGGTGTTCGAGCCGGCGCTTGAGTTCGCCGTCGGTGGTCACCAGCAGCAGACCCGAGGTATTCACGTCCAGGCGCCCGATGGCCAACCAGCGCCCGGCCTTGATCTTGGGCAGGCTCTTGAAAATGGTCGGCCGGCCTTCCGGGTCCTTGCGGGTGACCACCTGATCGACGTGCTTCTTGTAAGCCAGCACACGCGTACGCGTATTCAGGCGCTCGTCCAGATTCAGGCGCTTGCCGTCCATGCGGATCTCGTCGCGCGCGTCGGCCTTGTCGCCGAGCGTGGCCACCTTGTTATTGATACGTATACGCCCGGCCTCGATAACCTGTTCGAGCTGACGGCGCGAGCCATAGCCGGCACTGGCAAGCAGCTTCTGTAGACGTTCGGGCATGGGGCTTCCTGTGGGCGCCGGTGAGCGAATGCACTAGTTTAACCGGGCGATTCAAGTTGGGGCCGAGTTCGGCGAAGGCGAAGGCGAAGGCGAAGGCGAAGGCGAAGAAGGCTATCCGCAGATTACGCAGATTGCACAGATTATCTTTCTGGTGGGGCGGTCACGGCTGGATTGAGCGGGTACGAATACGACTTCGCGCCGTTTTCCCGTCTAGTCGAAGACTTGTCCGCAGATCGACGCAGATGCAACGCAGATCGAAGGCCGGGAAGAATAATGCGGCAAACCTTGGGCGCGAGAATGCCGGTGTTTGAACGTGCGCTTTTTCGGCGGTATCTCAGCGTTTCGTCGAAAATGATCGCCACCCTTGCCCATCACGATCTGCGTAAATCTGCGTTGATCTGCGGTTAATAGTTCTTGCGAACCGTGCAGATCAACGGGCCGACGGTTTTGGTTATCCACGGATTACGCCGATTGCACAGATTATTTGTGGGTCACGGCTGGATTGAGCGGGTACGAATACGACTTCGCGCCGTTTTCACGTCTAGTCGAAGACCTGTCCGCAGATCGACGCAGATGCAACGCAGATCGAAGGCCCGGAAGGATAATGCGAGGAACCTTGGGCGCGAGAATGCCGGTGTTTGAACGTGCGCTTTTGCAGTGGTATCTCAGCGTTTCGTCGACAACGATCGCCACCCTCGCCTGTCATTGATCTGCGCGAATCTGCGTTGATCTGCGGTTAATAATTCCTGTGAACCGAAGTGCCCAGATCGACGGGCCGCCGGTTTTGGTTATCCGCAGATTACGCGGATTGCACAGATTACTCGGGGGGCAAGGCTGATCGAGCGGGTACGAATACGACTTCGCGCCGTTTTCCCGTCTAGTCGAAGACCTGTCCACAGCTCGACGCAGATGCAACGCAATCGAAGGCCCGGCAGGATAATGCGGCGAACCTTGGGCGCGAGACCGTAGGTGTTTGAACGTGCGCTTTTTCGGCGGTATCTCAGCGTTTCGTCGACAACGATCGCCACCCTCGGCTGCCCTTGATCTGCGCGAATCTGCGTTGATCTGCGGTTAATAATTCCTGTGAACCGAAGTGCCCAGATCGACGAGCTGCCGGTTTTGGTTATCCGCAGATTACGCGGATTGCACAGATTACTCGGGGGGCAAGGCTGATCGAGCGGGTACGAATACGGCTTCGCGCCGTTTTCACGTCTCGCCGAAAGCCAGTTGTTCTAAAGCACTAACTTGATCATGCACAAAGCTGGGCGAGCGGCGGGGACATCCGATCACCCGAACTTCGAGTGATCTGTCTTTGCCTTATTTGCTTTTCTTCGCGTTCATTCGCGGACAACCTGCTTGCTTGAGAACAGCCAGCTGGGTTACCCAGATAATCAAGAAGCTATTTATCGACGAAGGCGCGTTCGATGACGTAGTCGCCCGGGGCGCCGATATGCGGTGAAACGTCGAAACCGCGGGCGTCGAGCAGCGCGGCGGAGTCGGCGAGCATGGCCGGGCTGCCGCAGATCATGGCGCGGTCGTGCTTCGGGTCCAGCGGTTCGAGGTCGAGGTCTTCACAGACCTGGCCCTTATCGAGCAGATCGGTCACCCGGCCGTGGTGCGGATAGGGCTCGCGGCTGACGACCGGGTAGTAGCGCATCTGCGCGCTGACCATCTCGCCCAACAGTTCGTCGTTGGGCAGCGTCTGCGAGAGCAGCTCGTGGTAGGCGAGATCTTTTTCGTAGCGCACGCCGTGCAGCACGATCACGCGCTCGAAGCGCTCGTAGGTGGCCGGATCGCGCACGATCGACAGAAACGGCGCAAGCCCGGTGCCCGTGGACAGCAGATACAGATTGCGGCCCGGATGCAGATCGCTAATCAGCAGTGTGCCCGTGGGCTTGCGGCTGACCAGTAGCTCGTCGCCTACTTTCAGATGTTGCAACTGCGAGGTGAGCGGGCCGTTGGGCACCTTGATGCTGAAGAACTCGAGATGGTCTTCGTAGTTGGGCGAGACGATACTGTAGGCGCGCAGCAGCGGTTTTTTCTCCTGCTGCAGGCCGATCATCACGAACTGACCGTTTTCAAAACGCAGTGCGCGATCGCGCGTGGTGGTGAAGCTGAACAGCGAATCGTTCCAGTGGTGCACGCTCAGTACACGCTCGGAGTTCAATGCGGCCATGGCGTTGAGAGGTCTTGTAAAAGCTTGAAACGGATCGTCGCGCCAGGCACGACGGCTTGAAAACTGCTAAGACGACAATGGGCGCGCGCGCTGTGATTCCAAGGCGCCGACGCCGTTAATGCCCTAGTCTGGCGGACGTGCGTCGCCGGCCTGTTGACCTGCATCATCCGCACCGTCGTCGCCACCAGAAGTTTCGTCTGCCTCGGCGGGCGGCTGGTCGTCGTTTTGCGCCAGGCTCTGTGTCGCTTGGTCCGCGTGCGCATCGTCGGCCGAATCGGCGTCGTTGCCGGACTGCAGACGCGCGAGCGCGGCATCGAGGGCATCCAGATCCTGGATTTCGGGCAGGCTGGGCAGATCGGACAGTCGGGTCACGCCGAAATCATCCAGGAACTGGGGCGTGGTGCCGAACAAGGCAGGCCGCCCCGGCATATCGCGATAGCCCACGACCTTGATCCAGCCGAATTCCTGCAGCGTTTTCACGATGTTCGACGACACCGACACACCGCGAACGGCTTCGATGTCGGACCGCGCGATCGGCTGGCGATAGCAGATCAGCGCCAGCGTTTCGAGCATGGCGCGAGATAGCTTCGGCGGCCGTTCTTCCCACAGCCGCGCCACCAGCGACGAATAATCGGCGCCCACCTGAAAGCGCCAACCGCTGGCGACCTCGACCAGATCCATGGCGCTGTCGGCATAGCGGGCCTGCAAAGCCTCGATACCGGTGCGCACGTCGGCGCGCTCCAACGCATGCGTGGTTTCCAGCAGCCGTACGATCTGGTCGACCGACAGCGGTGCATCCGCAGCCATGAGCAGCGCTTCGATACAGCGCAGCACGGATTCGGCCAGTACCGGCTCGTTCGGGTCGGTGCGCTCGGTCGCACGCTCGAGCGTATCGGTCTGCGGATCGGGCTGGGTGGAAGGATCGTTGCTCACAGGCTCGGCTCTTTGTCGAGATTCATTCGGGGCGCGGGCCGGCCAGGCGCAGCGCGACCGGGGCGTAGGGCTCGGCCTGGTCGATGGCGATGAGCGCTTCGCGGGCCAGTTCGAGAATCGCCAGAAACGATACGACCACGCCGAGGCGCCCTTCGCTGCTTTCCACCAGCGCCACGAAGGCACAGGGCTGACCGTTGCCCAGGCGTTCGAGAATACGGCTCATGTGTTCGCGTACCGACAGCGGCTCGCGCTCGATCTTGTGCTCGGTAAACAGTTCGGCGCGGGTGAGTACGTCGTGTAGCGCATGCAGCAGCGCGGCCAGATCGGTTTCCGGCTGCGGGCGTTCGATATGCAGGCGTTCCGGGCCATGCTGAACCACGGCGATATCGCGACCCGCACGCGGCCATTCGTCCAGCTGTTCGGCGGCCTGTTTGAACTGTTCGTATTCCTGGAGCCGGCGCACCAGTTCCGCGCGTGGATCCTCGCCCTCCTCTTCTTCCTCGGTGGGCTTGGGCAGCAACATGCGCGACTTGATCTCGGCGAGCATGGCGGCCATGAGCAGGTATTCGCCGGCCAGCTCGATCGCCATCTCCTGCATGACCTCGATATAGGTCATGTACTGATGCGCAATGGTATGCACCGGAATATCCAGGATATCCAGATTCTGCTTGCGGATCAGATACAGCAACAGATCGAGCGGACCTTCGAACGTCTCCAGAAACACCCGCAGCGCATCCGGCGGGATATACAGATCTTCCGGCAGCTGTTCGAGCGGCTCGCCCGCGACGCGCACGGCCACGCTCGGCTCGCCTGGGGCGGACCGGGTGTATTGGTCGTCGATGGCCTGTTCGCTCAATGATCGCTCGCTCAGTGGTTATCGGGCGCAGTTTGTCGAATACAAACGTTCGCAAATAAAACAACGGCTTGAAGCAGGCGGTTCACCGAGCGACAGCGCATGCCGCGTCCCACGGCTCACCGTTGTCTTAATTTGCGTTAATTCGCGTTCATTTGCGGACCGCCTTTCCGAACTCCCCCCCAAGATCAAGCCGACGGTAAGAACCCGGTCAACGCGAACGCGCGCTCCAGGGTTGGCTCAGCGCGCTGGCGGGCTGCGGCTGCGCCCCGGGCCAGCAGCGCATCCAGGCCGGCGGTGTCTTCGCGGTATTCGGCATAGCGTTGCTGGAGCGGCTCCAGGAACGCCACCACCGCATCGGCCAGATCGCCCTTGAGCGCGCCATAGCCTTGGCCTGCATAGCGATTTTCCAGCTCGGCGATGGTTTCATCCGTGACCGCTGAATAAATCGACAACAGATTCGACACGCCCGGCTTTTCTGCTTCGTCGAAACGGATTTCGCCGTCGGAATCGGTCACCGCGCGCTTGATCTTCTTGACCACGCGCTTGGGCTCGTCGAGCAGCTTGATGACATTGGCCTCGACATCGTCGGATTTCGACATCTTCGCGGTCGGATCACCCAGACTCATGATGCGTGCGCCCACTTCCGGGATGATCGGCTCGGGCACGGTAAACAGGTCTTCACCGGTGCGCGCATTGAAGCGCTCGGCCAGATTGCGGGCCAGTTCCAGATGCTGTTTCTGATCGTTGCCCACGGGCACGGCATCGGTCTGATACAGCAGAATATCCGCGGCCATCAGCACCGGGTAGTCGAACAGGCCAGCGTTGATGTTGTCGACGTTCTTGGCCGACTTGTCCTTGAACTGGGTCATGCGATTGAGCTCGCCCATCGACGTATGACAGTTCAAAAGCCAGGCCAGCTGCGCATGGGCCGGGACGTGCGACTGCACGAACATGGTCGCGCGCTCCGGGTCGATGCCCGCAGCCAGATACAGACACAGAAACTCGTGACAGCGCTCGCGCAGCGCGGCCGGGTCCTGACGTACGGTGATCGCATGCATGTCCACCAGCGCGAACAGGCAGTCGTGGGTGTCCTGCATGGCCACCCAGTGCTTGAGCGCGCCGATATAGTTACCGAGCGTGAGCTCGCCGGATGGCTGGATACCGGACAAAACGATGGGTTTGGCGATCTCGGAACTCACACGCGGCCCCTTGGCGTTGCATTGGCACTAACGAATCAAAGGCGCGAGTATACATTTGCGCGCCTTGCCGGGCGTCGCCGGAGCCGAATAAGACAGGCCGCTAAGCGGGCCCATGTCGCGCCCTTACAGCCACGCAGGTTGAATTAGCGCAGCGTAATCCAACAAAGAACGCAGCCCGCGAAATGGATGTGCAAGACGAATTTCGCGTGCCGCAGCCAGACCGACCTCATCGCCAGGGCTTTAAAAAAACAGTCCGCAAATACACGCGAAGAAACGCGAATAAGGCGAAAAGACAGCCGCGTAGGTTGGATTAGCGAAGCGTAATCCAACAAAGAACGAAGCCCCGAGTTAAACGGCAACGCGCCTCGAAGCTGCCCACGGGGCGATTGCCATGTTGGCTTACGGCCTGCGGCCTGCGGCCTAAGCCAACCTACAAGAGCGCGTCGTTTGCGGACGATAAAAAGAACCGTTCGCACACAGCGCGTAGATACCGTCTGGACGATCAAGCATTTTGAGCAGCCAGGGCCGGGTCATAGGGTGTTTTATGTTTGAACACGCCGAAGGCGATATGGACGAGCTTTCGCATGACCGCGCCCAGTGCGGACAACGCGGGCTTGCCGCGCTGTCGCAGGCGGTCGTAGAACATCTTCAAAGCGCGGTTATGGCGTAGGGCGGCCACGGCCGCCATGTATAGAACGGCCCGTAGTTTGGATGAGCCCTGTTTGGATAAATGGGGCCTGCCGCGCACACTGGAACCCGACTCAAAATGCACCACGGCCAGGCCGGCAAAAGCCGCGGCCTGACGGGCGCTGGTAAAGTCCCGGTCAGCCAGCAGACACAGCAGATGGCGAGCCGAGGTCTGGCCGATGCCTGGAATGGAGGCCAGCAGCGCCTTGTCGCGCTTGAGATCCGGATGCTGATCGAAATGATCGTCGA
>NZ_APNG01000027.1:0-40271 GCF_040361255.1 Salinisphaera sp. T5B8
AGCTCGTCCATATCGCCTTCGGCGTGTTCAAACATAAAACACCCTATGATCCAGCCCTGGCTGCTCAAAATGCTTGATTGTCCAGACGGTATCTACGCGCGTTGCTTACATCCGCCCGAGATGCATGCCGGCGTCGAGCAGCAGCGTTTCGCCGGTGGTGATGGCAGCACCCGCGGCGAAATAGGCGATCGACTCGGCCACGTCTTCCGGCGTGCACACACGCGCCAGGGGCGAGTTGGCTTCGAGGCGCTCGATCATCGCGGTGTAGCGTTTTTCGCCCAGGCCTTCGGCCAACCAGCTACCGCGCACGAATCCCGGGCAGACAGCGTTCACGCGAATGGCCGGGCCGAGCGCGCGCGCCAGCGATTTGGTCATGGTGATCAGCGCGCCCTTGGAGGCGGCATAGGCGATCGAACTGCCAAAGCCCATCACGCCGGCGATAGAGGCCACATTCACGACGCTGCCCGTACCGGCGGCCTGCATCGCAGGCGCGACCGCGCGCACCATCTGGTAAGCGCCGACCGTATTCACGGCATAGAGATCCTGGAAATCCTGTGCGCTCAGGCCTTCGAGATTTTCATGCGCACAGAAACGGGTCGTGCCGGCGTTGTTGACCAGCGCATCGATACGGCCCCAGCGATCGAGCGCGGCGTCGGCCAGACCGCGACAATCGGCGTCCTCGGCGACATTGGCCTGCATAACGAGGGTATCGGCCCCCGAGGCTTGGCATTCGCTGGCGACCTGCTGGGCGGCGTCCGCGCTGCGTGAATAGTTGATGACGACGTTGTAGCCGCGTTCGGACAGCAGGCGGGCAGTGGCCGCGCCGATACCGGAGGAAGAGCCGGTGATGAGGGCGACGGGGCGTTCGTTGGGCATGCGCTGTTTCCTTGAGCAGGCCGCGCATGGTCAGGTGAGTCGGGCGCGGCGTGAATCCACGCCGCAGCATAGCCGATACTAGGAATCGAGTTGCCGATGGGCCGTGCGCTGGATGGTTTCCACCATCGAATACAGCCCGTTGCGGCGATTCATGGTGATGTGCTGTTCGAGGTTGAGATCGGCGAATACCTGGTTGATATCGATATCGGCGATTTCGCGCGGGGTCTTGTCGGAATAGATCATCAGCAGCACGCCGATGAGCCCGCGCACGATATGCGCATCCGAGTCGCCGCGAAAATGCAGCCGGTCGTCGTCGCTTTCGTCGGCCACCAGCCACACCTGGCTCATACAGCCGCGTACCCGCGTGGCCTCGTTGCGTTCTTCGTCGGCCAGCGGCTCAAGCTTGCGGCCCAGATCGATGATGAAGCGATAGCGCTCCTCCCAGTCGGGCAGCATCTCGAACGTGGCCTTGAGTTGCTCGATCTGTGTATCCATGGACTCGGGGCGCGCCGGTATGAGTGTTACCCCAAGGGTTGGGTCGGCACGACCTCCAGTCAAGCCATGAATCAAGGATGACGCTTTGAACGCGACCGGTTCAGGGCGCGGTCCGGGACAACGTTGTGCTTGGTCAGCCCTTGATTGATGGCCAGACGCACGAGATCGGCAACACTGTCGGCCGCCAGTTTGTGCTTTATTCGCAGCACATAGTTGGATACCGACTTGTGGCTCAACGACAGGGTCTGTGCGATCTGCGGGTTGCTGTGGCCATCGACGAGCAGCTGAAATACCTCGAACTCGCGCGCGGAAAGCGCTTTCACGGGGTTGTCGTGTATCGACAGCTCGCTCAACGCGATCGCCTGGGCAATGTCCTGGCTGAGATAGATCGAACCCTTGAGCACTTTCTCGATGCCTTCCAGCAGGCTCTGTGGTGGGCTGGTCTTGGTGATGTAGCCCATGGCGCCGGCCTTGAGCGCACGCGTCGCATAGGTCGGATCGTCGTGCATGGTGAACACCAGCACGGCGGTACGCGTGTCGTGGGCGTGCACGCGCCGCACGAGTTCGAGACCGCCCATATTGTCCATCGACAGATCCAGCACGATCACGCGCGGCGACTCGGCCAGAAACAATCGCCATGCTTCCTCACCCGATGCGGCTTCATGCGTGACGTGGTAGTCGCCGTGCGCGAGCAGTTCGCGGCACCCGCGCCGCACGATTTCGTGGTCGTCCACCAGCAGTATCGATGTAGTCATAGCTGAGCTTCGGCTTGCGGTCAGGGTGGCCGTCGCAGCCACCGTTTTCGTCACCATGCTAGCCAAGAGGTCGCTGGGACTTTCTCCCGTAATGACGTTGCCCGCGCTTGTTCGTATGGCGGTGATCTGGGGCGTGTCGAGGCGCCTGTCGGGTTCTTGCCAGGCGCTGTTGGCCGCAGCGATATCCCCTGTTGCCCTGGCAAGCCTTGTGTACTGGTAAGCGGCGGGAAGATATCCCAACACGCCAAGAACAATAGCCGTCCGAAATGGGAAACGATTCAACAAGATCGGTGAGTTTCGGCCGTATCGGCGAATCGGCCGTTGCTCTATACCTAGTAAAGCGTCATCGCGGTCGTCGCGAGATGAAAAAACAAAGCAAAACAATAAGTGCAATGAGGAGATCAGCACATGGCACGAGCAAGGCGTACGTCGATACGCCAGGGCTGTTTTGCCCTGGCCACGGTATCAGTCTGTGTAGCAGCGGTACCCGCCACGGCACAGCAAAGCCAGGGCGACAAACTAAACGAACTGTCCCAGAGCGAAGAAAACTGGGTCATGCAGTGCAAGAACTATGACTGCAACCACTTCAGTGAATCCACGCAGGTCAACACCGAAAACGTACAGAATCTGACCCCGGCCTGGTCGTTCTCCACCGGCGTACTCAACGGCCATGAAGGCGCGCCGATCGTCGTCGACGGGATGATGTACATCAACGGGCCGTATCCGAACAACGTCTTCGCCCTCGATCTGGACGATCCGAACCGGATCGTGTGGCAGTACAAGCCCAAGCAGGATCCGGCTGCACGCTCGGTGGCCTGCTGCGACGTGGTCAACCGCGGGCTGGCCTACTATCCGGGCGACGGCGATACGCCACCTCTGGTCATCGAAACGCTGCTCGACGGCCATCTGCTGGCGCTCAACGCCGAGACCGGCGAACAGTACTGGAAGCTCGAAGTCATGGATCCGTCGGTCGGCCAGACGCTCACGCAGTCGCCGTACGTGGTCAAGGACAAGGTGATCGTCGGTTCCTCCGGCGCGGAGCTCGGTGTTCGCGGCGTGGTGACCGCATTCAACGTCAAGACCGGCGAACAGGAGTGGCGTGCCTATGCCACCGGCCCGGACGAAGACCTGCTGCTCGCCGACGATTTCAATATCAACAACCCCCAGTATGGCCAGAAGGATCTGGGCACCAAGACCTGGGAAGGCGATGCCTGGAAGATCGGCGGCGGCACCAACTGGGGCTGGTATGCCTACGATCCGGAAGAAGAGCTGTTCTATTACGGCTCGGGTAACCCGGCGCCCTGGAACGAGACCATGCGCCCGGGCGACAACAAGTGGACGATGACCATCTTCGGTCGCGATCTGGAAACCGGCGAAGCCAAGTTCGGCTACCAGAAGACGCCGCACGACGAATGGGACTATGCCGGCGTCAACGTCATGATGCTCTCCGAACAGGAGATCGACGGCAAGAAGCGCAAGCTGCTGACCCATCCGGACCGCAACGGCATTCTCTACAGCCTCGACCGGACCAACGGTGACCTGGTGCGAGCCGACAAGATGGACGACACCGTCAACTGGGTGAAGCACGTCGATATGGAGTCCGGCCAGCCGGTACGCGACCCCGAGTACGGCACCCGGATGGATCATCGTTCGAAGGATATCTGCCCCTCGGCCATGGGTTATCACAACCAGGGTGTGGACTCCTACGACCCGAACCAGCAGCTGTTCTTCATCGGCATGAACCACCTGTGCATGGACTGGGAGCCCTACATGCTGCCCTACCGGGCCGGTCAGTTCTTCGTGGGCGCCAATGTATGGACCTATCCGGGCCCGAAGGGCAATCGCGAAGAAGGCACCGGCTCCGGTCAGGTCAAGGCGTATGACGCCAAGACCGGCGACTTCAAATGGGAAGTCATGGAGCGGTTCGCGGTCTGGGGCGGCACCACGGCAACCGCCGGCAACCTCGTCTTCTACGGCACGCTGGATGGCTTCATCAAGGCACGCGATTCGCGTACCGGCGAGCTGCTATGGAAGTTCAAGCTGCCCTCCGGCGTAATCGGGCACCCGATCACCTACATGCATGACGGCACCCAGTACGTCGGTATCAATTATGGCGTCGGTGGCTGGCCGGGCGTGGGGCTGGTCTTCGATCTGAACGATCCGTCGGCCGGTTTGGGTGCGGTGGGCGCGTTCAAGGAACTGGCCAACCATACCCAGATGGGCGGCGGTTTCATTGCCTTCTCGCTGGATGGCAAGAGCCCGTATACGAAGGACATTCAGACCGGCGAGTACCAGGTGCAGAGCGCCTCCGCCGGCGACGATCGACAGGCCAGCAATTGATTCTGGCCCGATGACCTTAGGGGCGGCGGGTGTTGTGGCCCGCCGTCCTTCTCTCTTATCGATCGGAGTGTTCGAGCATGACAGCTACAGGCAAGTTGCTGAGTCTGGCTGCGGTGTCCGCCATCGTGGTCACAGCGTCCGCCCAGGTATCCGCGGCCGAGCCGCTGCGTATCTGTGCCGCCAAGAACGAGTTGCCATTTTCCGCGAGCGACGGCAGTGGTTTCGAAAACCGGATCGCCGAAATCGTGGCAAAGGAAATGGGGCGTGAGGCCGAATTCGTATGGGCCGACGACCCGGGCATCTATCTGGTGCCCAACTATCTTAACCAAGACAAGTGCGATGTGATCACGGGCGTGGATGCAGGCGACCCGCGTGTGGCCACCACCGAGGCCTATTACCGCTCAAGCTATGTATTCATCTATCCCGAAAATGACGGTGTGACGGTCACCGACTGGGACAGCCCGGATCTGGCCCGGATGACGCGCTTTGCGGTATCGCCCTACAGCCCCGTCGAGCCGAAGCTGCGGGACATGAACAAGTGGGACGACAACCTCAACTACATGTACTCGCTGATCGGCTTCAAGTCGCGACGCAACGAGTACGTCCGTTATGACCCCGAAAAGATGATTTCGGAAGTCGTCGATGGGGAAGCTGACATCGCCATTCTCTGGGGCCCGGAAGCCGCCCGCTATGTCGAGGCCAGCGACGAACCCCTGACCATGAACATCGTGCCGGATACCCGCACGCGCCGTGATGAAACGCTGGAATTCAGCTATGGCCAGTCCATGGCCACGCGCGAAGACGATACGCAGCTGCGCGATGCGCTCGAGCAGGCATTGCAATCCGGCCGCGACGAAATTCATGCGGTATTGGTCGACGAGGGATTTCCGTTGCTTGACCAAGACAAGGCGGCGCAGTCAGGGCAGGCCCCGGTACAGCGCAAGGGAGAATCGTCCTGATGCGTTATGGCAGATATCGAATATTGGCTGCGGCCGCGCTCGTGCTGGCCGGCGTCGCCACACTCGCCGGCGCTGCACAGACCTTTCGTAACACCCTCGACGGTCAGGTACTGGATTTGTCCAAGGCCGAAGTGGGCGACAACCCGGACGCGGTCGAGCAGTTCGTAAAGACCGGCAAGAACCCACTCAACGGCAACGACGAAGCTGTGCAGAAGGGCAAGGATGAGTTTCTGGTCGCTTGTGCCGGCTGCCATGGCCATCACGCCAAGGGCAAGATCGGGCCGTCGCTGGTCGACGACTACTGGACCTACGAAACCAACATGACCGACGCCGGCCTGTTTTCCACCATTTTCGGTGGCGCCCGAGCCCAGATGGGACCTCACTACATGTCGATGAGCAAGACCGAAATGCTCGAGACCATGGCCTATATCCGGAGCATCTATGAAGGCAAGGCCTCCAAGGCGAAGTGGCTGACGCTGGAAGAAAAGAAGGCGTTGCTCAAAAAGCGCAAGGCAGACGCCGCGGCCGGCGACGACGCGGGCTGATCAAAGCGCACGGGAAAAAAGCCCAGGCGATAACAAAAAAGGAGATACCAACATGCGTAAACGCAATCTGATCATCGGCACCGTGGTCGTGACCCTCGGTGGCGCTATGGGAATCGGTACGGCGCTCGCCTACGACGGCACCAACTGCAGCGAGCCCGGGGTGTGCTGGGAGCCCAAGCCCGGCTATCCGGACAAGATCGAAGGCAGCAAGTACGACCCGAAGCACAGCGAAAGCGAGCTCAACAAGCAGCAGGAATCCATTCAGGGCATGGAAAAGCGCAACGCCATGCGCGTCGAGCATTTCAAGAAAACCGGTGAATGGATCAACGACGCCGATGAACTGGAACTCCAGCAGTCGATGAACGAAGACGAGCAAAGCTAGCGTTGCGCGCGTGAGCGAGCCGTGGCCGCAGGCGCGTCTGGCGTTTGCGGTGACCTCCATGCGTCGGCTAGAAGCCGTCGCTGACCATCGGAACGCCCGGGATGAATGACGACAATCAGCTCGCCGACTGGCGTGCGCGGGCGCTTCGCCTGTCCGACCAGGTCAACGCGGTCATGATGGGGCAGGAGCGCGCGGTTCACCTGATGCTCATTGCCGTGTTCGCACGCGGCCATGTCTTGCTCGAAGGCGATGTCGGCGTGGGCAAGACCACCCTGTTGCGGGCGATGGCGCGCGGCCTGGGCGGCGGCTACGAACGTCTTGAAGGCACGGTCGACCTGATGCCGTCCGATATGGCCTATCACACCTTCATCGACGAGCAGGGGCGCCCGCGGGTCGAACCGGGGCCAGTGCTACGCCACGGCGAGGCGCTGGCCACCTTCTTTTTCAATGAGATCAACCGGGCCCGCCCGCAGGTGCACTCGCTGCTGCTGCGGCTCATGGCCGAGCGCACGATGCATGCCTTCAACCGCGAATACTGCTTTCCGCATCTGCTCGTGTTTGCCGACCGCAACCGTATCGAGCGCGAAGAAACATTCGAACTGCCGGCGGCCGCGCGCGACCGTTTCTTTATGGAAATCGGCATCGCAGCGCCTGCCGATCGCGATGCGCTACGCGCGCTCATGTTCGATACGCGCTACCACGATGCCGATACGCTGATTGCCCAGGTCGAGCCGGGGCTGCTCGACTACACCGCGCTGAATGCGTTCTCGCAGACGCTTCAGCAAGCGATAACCGTCAGCGAAACATTGCAGAACTACGCGCTCGATCTGTGGCAGGCGATCCGTGCGCCGGCCGCCCACGGCATCGCGCTCGACGATGTGGATATCGATGCGCTGGTCGCCGGCGGCGGCAGTCCGCGCGGCATGAGCATGATGATCCGCGCCGCGCGTGTGAACGCCTGGCTGGCCGGCCGCGACATGGTCGTGCCCGAGGATATCCGTGCCGTCTTGCTCGAAACGACCGGGCATCGCATCTTTTTCAACCCGGTCTACGAAATCCGCCGTGACGAGATCATCGGGCGGCTGATCACCGCCGCCGTCGAACGCGTGGCAGCACCGTGAGCGACGCGGGCCAGCGCGCGCAGGAATTCATCTATCGCGTCCCCTGGCCGGCGCGTGGCATGCGCCCCGGCATGCATATCAGTCGTCGTGCCGGTATGGGGCAGTTGTTCTCGGGCTATGCATCGCTGCTGGATTATCCCGACCCGCGCCGCCTGGACCTGCGTGCCAGCGTGCGCGACCCGTTCGGCATGCTCTATACGCGGGTATATCGCCAGCGCAGCGCCATCAATGTGATCGTGGTGGCCGATCTGTCGGCGTCCATGCGTTTTGCCGACAAGCAGCGCTTTGTAATCGACTGTGTCGACAGCGTGGCGCGCTCGGCGCACAGCGGCGGCGATGCCTTCGGATTCGTCGGCATCGGCCAGGCTGCATCGCGTGGCCGCGGCAATGCGCCGACCCACCGCGAGGCGTTCTATTGGCCGGCAAGTTTTCGCCGCGGCGGAGTCGACGACATACTGGGCCGGTTGGCCGAGCCGTTACCGCTGGGCGCTGCAGTCGACGACGAACCGGCCTTGGCCGAACGCCTGCCGCAACGCCGTGCGCTGGTGTTTCTGGTATCGGATTTCCACTGGTCGACCGAGCGTCTCGCGCGCATTCTTGCGCAGCTGGCAGGCCACGACGTGGTGCCGGTGGTGGTCTGGGATGCCCGTGAGTATGCCGATCTGCCGCGGCGCGGGCTGGTGCATCTGGTCGATCCCGAAACGGGGCGCCGGCGCACGCTATGGATGCGGCCGGCCCTCGCAGACAAATGGCGTACGGCCTATGCCGAGCGCCGCGCCGAACTCACCCGGCGTTTCACCCGCAACGGGCGTGCGCCCCTGTTCGCCGGCCGACAATTCTCGGCGAACGCCTTTACCGATTACTTCCTGCGCGCCGCATGAGCGTTCGGCCGCGTTTGATTGTCGGCTTGTTCGGCGTGATCGCGACGCTGTCGATATCAAGCGCCGTCGTCGCTCAGCCGCGCCCGGCGATCGGGCTGTCCATCGACGAGCCGCGCGCCTATGGCCATGTCGTAGGCGATCATATCCAGCGCACGCTGCGCCTGCAGTTGCCGGACGGCTTTCAGCTTGAACGCGCATCGCTGCCCAGCGTCGGCGCGCAATCGTATTGGCTCGAGCTTGCCGTGGTGGATATTCGGGCTGCGGCGTCCTCTGCGGGGCCGGTTGTCGTCAGGCTCGACTATCAACTGTTCTATGCGCCGCTGCAGGCTACGCGCCGCGAGTTGCCGGCCTTGGACTTGGCAGCCGCCAATGCCGCGGGCGAGCGAATCACACGGCGCGTACCGGCCTTCGCGTTCACCATGTCCCCCATTCTGGAACTTGACCCGGATGCGGGGTTCGGCGACCCCGATAACGATCTGCTGCTTGCCGATGCCATGCCGGTGCGCCCGGCGGTGGCCGGGCCGCGTCGGGCCACTTTCGTCGGTCTGGCGATAACACTATTCGCGCTGCTGATCTGGGTCTGGGCCGCGGGCTATCTGTCGGCAAGCGCGCGCGGGCCGTTTGCCAGAGCGCGCGTCAGTCTGCGCCGCCAGCGCCGAGCGCATGAGCCGCCCGAGGTGGCAAAGGCGCTGCGTACCGTGCATCGGGCCTTCGATGAAACAGCCGGCCAGGCCGTGTTTGCCGACGACCTCGATGCATTCATCGCAGCGCATCCGGTATTTGCCGATCTGGTCGACGACATCGGCGCATTCTTCGATTTCTCGCGTCGTTACTTCTTTGCGGGCGCCGCGCCGGCGGACGGCGACAATCACGCGCTGATCGATCGTCTCGAGCGTCTGGTGCAAGGCTGTCGAAAGCGCGAGCTCAAGGCATGAATATCGGTGTCGACATGCCGCTCGTGCTGCTGGGATTGCTGTTGGCGCTCCTGCCGTGGTGGCGCCAGCCGGTGGCCACAAGCGAAGCAGCGTCGTTGATGACCGTGCCGGCCGATCGATTTTCCCGGCTGCTGGATTGGGCACTGCGCGCCGCGGCGTCGCTGGCGATCGCGGCGATGGTGTTGGCGCTGGCGCGCCCGTTCGTCGGCGCGCAGCGTGTCGAAAAGGTCGCACGCGGCGCGCATATCGTGCTTACGCTCGATCGCAGCCTGAGCATGGATCAGACCTTTGCCGGGCGTAACCCGCGCGGTGGTGACGAATCCAAGAGCGAAACCGCGCGCCGATTGCTCAACGCCTTCATCGGTGAACGTAAGCATGATCTGTTCGGCGTCGTCGCGTTCAGTACTCGGCCGATGGCGGTTCTGCCGCTGTCGGACGATCGGGTAGCGGCACGGGCCGCCGTCGACGCGGCGGCAACGCCGGGCCTGGCGTTCACGAATGTTGCCGACGGGTTGTTCATGGCGCTGTCGTATTTTCGCGAGCGTCGTGCCAGCGCCTCGCGAGCGATTGTGCTCATCTCGGACGGTGCCGCCGAGATCGACTTCCGTAGCGCCGAACGCCTGCGCGCTCAGTTCGCGGCCTACGATGCATCGCTGTACTGGGTGTTTCTGCGTACGGCCGGCAGCCCCGGGCTTTTCGATAAACCCAAGGACGCGCGCAACGATAACGCCAAGGCCATGCCCGGGCGCTATCTGCATAAGTTCTTTCAGACATTGCAAGTGCCCTATACGCCTTACGAGGCGGATGATCCGCAAGCGCTGGCGCAGGCGATTGCCGATATCGATCGGCTGGAAACACAGCCGCTGGTCTATACCGAGCGCATCCCGCGCCGGGATATGAGCGGCGTCGCGTACGTTATTGCAGCGCTTTTGCTGCTGGTGGGCGTGCTGGCCAAGGCCGCTGAACGCAGGCTCGCCGCATGAGCAGGTCGCGGCTACTGGAAGGGCTGGCGTTAACCGCGGCCGCCTGTGCGCTGGCCGTTACCGTCTGGCAGGGGCTGGTCTGGTACGACCACGCGCGCGATCAAAGCCGTATTGCCGCCGCGCTGGCGCATCAAAAGGTTGCGATCACGCCGGACACCGGGCTGCAGGTGCTGTTTGCCGAAGGTTATGCCCAGGCACGGTTGCGGCGCTACCGCGAGGCCAGCGCGGCGTATCGCGCCGTCTGGAACCGTACCTATGGCGCCGATGGGCGCGACCCGGACGGGCTGGCCGCACGCAGCCGCTACAACCTCGGCAATCTCTATGCACGGCGTTCCGTGGCCGCCGCGCAAAACCTCGACATCGACAGCGCGCGCACCATGGCCGAGCTGGCCAAGCAGGCCTATCGCGATGCGCTGCGTGCCGCGCCGGACTACTGGCCGGCGAAGCACAACTTCGAGGCCGCCCAGCGTCTGGTCCGGGATCTGCCCACACACGAGGGCGAAGCGCCGACCGACGCCGAGGCCAAGCCGGATGTCTGGTCGCAAATGCCTGGCTTTCCCCGAGGCCTACCGTGATCGAGCGGGCCTGTCTTGCCGACTGGCGCTTCTGGGCACTGCTGTGCGCCCTTGTGCTGGCGACGGCCACTTTCGTGGTGCCGCGTTGGCCCTTGCAGCAACGGGTCTACAGCACCCTGTTCGTGATCGATATCACCCGCAGCATGAACATCGCGGACTATCGGGTGGCCGGTGAACCGGTGACGCGTCTGAACCGCGCCAAGGCGGCAGTCTCGGCAACGATTGCGCGTCTGCCCTGTGGCTCGCGGGCCGGACTGGCGCTGTTTACCGAGCGCACGGTCAATATCACCCTCATGCCGCTCGAGGTCTGTGCCCATTTCAACAGTCTGCAAGCCAGCATCGACCAGATCGACTGGCGCATGGCCTGGGCGGCGGATAGCAACGTCAACCGGGGGCTGGTCGACGGCATGGAAAAGCTGCGCGCGCTGCGGGGCCAGGCCGGCATCGACGACACTGCCAGCCTGGTCATGCTCACCGACGGCCACGAGGCGCCGCCGGTGAATCCACGCTACGAGCCGGATCCGGCGTTGCTGGTGCCGGGCCGAAAGAAAGACGCGCCCGGTGCGCCGCCCGCCGACAGCGCGCCGTTGCATGGCCTGCTCGTGGGGGTGGGCGGTTATACGCCGGTGCCGATTCCCAAGTACAACGCCGAGGGCGAACGCATCGGTGTCTACGACGAGGACGATGTGCCGCAGGCCGCCAATTTCGGTCAGCCGGCCAATCCCGACGCCATCGAAGGCTATGTACCCCGCAACGCGCCGTGGGGGCGCGCGGCCAAGAACGGCACCGAACATCTGTCGGCCGTGCGCGAAACACACTTGCAGGACATGGCTGAAAAAGCCGACTTCGGCTATGTCCATCTCGATGACGATGCCGAGCTCTACGCCCGGATCACGCCGCCCGCCTGGGCCGATGTGCAGACCCGCGATACCGATATTCGCTGGCTGCTGGGCATGGCGGCACTGCTGCTGGCCGTATGCGTACCGCTGGCCACGCTGGTCGGCGATCTGCGTTGGCGCCGGCGGTTTGTGCGCTTACCCCAACCCTGACTCAAAACCACCACAAGGAAAGACCCATGACCCGATCCCAACACCTGCTGCAATTCCTGCTGATCGTGCTGGCGCTCGCGCTGCCGGGCGCCGCCCTGGCACATGGCCCGACGCCGCAAAAGGCCCAGGAGACGATCCATATCGACGCCGCACCGGCCGAGGTCTGGAAAATCGTCGGCGACCTATCCGCGTTTGCGGACTGGCAGCCGCAGCTGGCGGCGGTCCATGCCAGCGAAGGCAATGACGAAATCGCCGACAAGGTCGGCGCCGAGCGTGTGCTCGTATTCGCCGATGGCGGCGGCGAAATCACCGAAAGCATGGATGAATACAAGCCCGAGGAGCACTACCTCGGCTATCGGCTGCTCAAGGAAGATCCATCGGTTTTTCCGGTGAGTTTCTATACCGCCACCATCGATATCACCGCGGCTGACGGCGGTAGCGATGTGACCTGGCTGGCGCGTTTCTATCGCGGCGATACGGGTAATTTTCCGGCCGACGATCAGAACGACGAGGCGGCCCAGAAAGCGATTCACGATTTCTTCAAGCAGGGACTGGAAGCGCTCAAGGCCCAGGTCGAGGGCAACGGCTGATGCGAGCGCTCGCCGCGCTGGCGCTCGCCGTTGCGGCGCTGCTGCCTGGCCCGCTAGCGGCAGCCGATGCCTGGATGACAGTACAGGCCGCCAATGCCGTGGTGCGTATCGATACACAAACGCGCCGTATCGCTGCCCGGATCGAAGTGGCGCACGGGCCGGTGGGCGTGGCCGTGGGGGCTGATCGCGTCTATGTCACGCATCCGGAAAGCGGCCAATTGACGGTCATCGATCGCGCCAACGGCACAGTGGCCGAGGTTTGGCCGATTGGCGGAGAGCCTTTTGGTGTTGCGCTTTCTGAGCCTGCTGGGCGTGTCTATGTCACCGACTGGGCGGGCGATTGTGTCGATGTCTACGACGCGGCGAACGGCGATCGCATGGCCCGCGTGGCGGTCGGTACGGCCCCTGCCGGGGTCGCGGTCACGCCCGATGGTGGCCATGTGCTCACTGCCAATCGCGAAAGCGACAGCGTGTCGATCATCGATACCGCCACGAACACGGTGCGTGCCAGCGTTAATGTAGGCACGGCGCCGTTTGCACTGATCACCGGCGCGCACGGAAAGCGCGCCTATGTGGCCAACGTGCGCAGCGACGATATCAGCGTGATCGATATCGCCGCAGGCGAAACGGTCGCACGGATATCAACCGGCCTGTTTCCCTACGGTATGGCTTTGGCCGATTCGGACCGGACCTTGCTGGTAAGCGAACAAAGAGCCGGGGTGCTGGCCCGCTTCGATGTCGCCACGGGCAAACGCCGGGGCGAGATCGCGGTGGGTGGCCAGCCCGACGGCGTGGCGGTCGATCCAAAGACCGGGCGCGCCGTGGTGGCGAACTGGTTCGACGACACCGTGTCGGTGGTCGATCTGGCTGACCCGCAAGAGCAGGCCGTGCTCGATGTCGGCGCGGGCCCGCGTGGATTCGGCCGTTTCATTCATTGAAATCAGCGTGGTTTCGCCGAGTCTCGTTTGGTGCCGGTGGCGCCGTGCTCGATCGTGCGCTATCGCAGCCGGCTCCGCCCCGCGTTTTCGTGGACTGCAACGCGTGCGACGATTGAACCCGGTCGACGGCTGCATTTTATTGGACGGGTAGGTGGGTTGATCCACAGCCTTCGTTCGCATGGCACGCAAAGGAGGCCAACGTGATACGCACTCGGCGTATTTCCTTGAAAGGGCGACTTCTGGCGATCGTCGCCGGCATTCTGGGGTTGGGCCTGGTCGGCGGCGCGACCATCATTCTGCATAACGCCCGCCAGGCCACGCTCGAGGAGATTCAGGCCAATCTGGATTTCAGCCAGCGGTTGGTCGGTTTTCTCATGGCCGACCTGAGCAGCCCGCGTACGCCGGATGCACTGGCGGTATTGTCGCGCGCGTTCGAGGATTTGCGCCATGTCCAGGTCGAGATCGAAAGTCCGGCGGGTCAATGGCGCTCGCTGACGCCGGCGTCCTCGACAGATCCGGCCCCCGATTGGTTCGAACGGCTCATCGTGCCGCCGACGCATGAGTTCGCCACCATTCGGTTTGCCAGCGGTGGGGAGCTTGGGCGTATCCGTATCACCGCCCGTACCGAAGACGAAATCGCCGAGGTCTGGCGGGATGTCTTCGATCTGTTCTGGCTGGCGGTCTGGATTCTCGCGAGTGTCTGTGTGCTGACTTATCTGGGGCTATGGTTCGGCCTCAAACCGCTGCGCGACCTGCATGCGGGTTTCGAACGTCTTGAAGCCGGGGACTTCAGTGCGCCGGTGTGTGGCCCGGCGGTTGCCGAACTCGCCGATACGCAGGTCAAGTTCAATCATGTGGTGGGCGTGCTGCGCGACGCCACGCAGCAACGCCGGCTGTTGACCCAGAAACTGGTCGGCATGCAGGAAGAAGAACGCCGCGCGATCGCGCGCGAGCTGCACGACGAGATGGCGCCGTATCTGTTCGGCATTCGTACCGATGTGCAGGCGATGAGCTGGGCGCTCGGGCGCGACGATAAGGACAGTGCCCTCCAACGCGTGACCGCGATTCAGGAGCATGTCGGCCTGCTTCAGCAGCGTATCAAGCGTTTGCTCAATCGCCTGCGGCCCGCAGTACTCGACGATTTCGGCCTGCGCGACTCGTTGTCTTATCTGGTCGAGGACTGGCAGACGCGCCTGCCCGATATCGATTGGCAACTCGATATGGGGGCGTTCGACGACGAGCTCGACGATGCCGTGCGGGTGACGGCGTATCGCGCGGTACAGGAATGCCTGACCAATATCGCCCGGCATGCGCAGGCCCGTCACGTGCAGGTCAGTCTGCATATGACCGGCGAGGGCGACGAGCGCGGTCTGGCGATCAAGGTCGTGGACGACGGACGCGGCATGCGCGAAGACACGCCGCTCGGCCTCGGGCTGACCGGCCTGCAGGAACGGGTGGCCGCGCTCGGTGGACGCTTTCGATTATCGCGAAACGGCAGCCGCGGTGTGGCGTTGTCGTTATTCGTGCCGCTGGCCGCGTCGCCCGTTGCGCCGCCGGCGCGCTAGACTGGCTGGGCCATGACATCGAAAAGCGCCATCACATCGACGCGTGCGGCCATACGCTGGCTATTCGTACGCCTGCTGCAGCTGCCGATCGTGATCTATCGCTATACGCTGTCACCGTTGCTGGGGCCGCGCTGTCGCTATATGCCCAGCTGCTCGGCCTATGCGTTGGAAGCGCTACAGGTACACGGGCCGATTCGTGGCTCCTGGCTGGCGTTTCGGCGTATCACGCGGTGCCATCCGCTGCGTGAAGGGGGGTTCGATCCGGTGCCGCCGGCCCGCGACAGGCGTTGACAAAGCCCGCGCCCGATGCATGGGGCGCACGCAGGGTTTATGATGTCGCGCTTTGACTGCCAAGCCCGCCTTAATCGACGCCTCGCCCATGACCGGTTTCACCGAACACAAGCCGCTGGATCTGTCTGCACTGGACGGCGATATCCGCCGCTGGTGGGATCAGGAAGACGTTTTCGAGGCCAGCACCGCCGCGCGTGCCGATGGCCCGACCTTCACCTTTTATGAAGGCCCGCCCACGGCCAACGGTCGGCCGGGTATTCACCACGTGCTCGGGCGCACGATCAAGGACACCTTCTGTCGCTACAAGACGATGCGTGGCTATCGGGTCGATCGCAAGGCCGGCTGGGATACCCACGGCCTGCCGGTCGAAATCGAGGTGGAAAAGGAACTCGGCCTGTCCTCGCGTGAGGACATCGAGAACTACGGCATCGCCGAGTACAACGCCGCCTGTCGCGAGTCGGTACTGCGTTACAAGACCCAGTGGGACGAGCTGACCCGGCGCATCGGCTTCTGGGCTGATCTCGATTCGCCCTATGTCACCTTTTCCAACGAATACATCGAATCGGTGTGGTGGCTGCTCAAGCAGCTCCACGAACAAGGCCTGCTCTACAAGGGCCACAAGGTGCACTGGTATTCGCCGGGCTCGGGCACCGTGTTGTCCTCGCACGAGGTCAGCCTCGGTTACAAGGAAGTCCAGGACCCCTCGATCACGGTCAAGTTTTTCCTCGAAGACGAGCCGGACGTGGCAATCCTGGCGTGGACGACCACGCCCTGGACCATGCCGTCCAACGTCGCACTCGCGGTCGGGCCGAAGATCGAATACGCCAAGGCGCGTGCCGAGGATGGATCGGTCTATATCGTGGCCAAGGACTGCGTGGCCGCCACACTGGGCGAGCACGCCGAAATTCTGGATACCTTCGGTGCCGATGCGCTCATCGGCAAGCGCTACAAACCGCCTTATGATTGCTTTGCCGAGCATCCGGAGGCCGATAACGCCTGGCGCGTGATCGCGGCCGATTTCATCACCACCGACGACGGTACCGGCATCGCCCACGAAGCCCCGGCCTTTGGCGCCGACGACTTCCGGGTGACCACGGCCGAGGGCATGCCGGTGTTCAATCCGATCGAGCGCGACGGCCATTTTCAGGCCGATTTCCCGCTGGTCGGCGGGCTCTGGTTCAAGGATGCCGACAAGCCGGTCGCACGCGATCTCAAGGAGCGCGGCCTGCTGTTCTCGCAACAGGTGACCGTGCATAACTACCCGCACGACTGGCGCAAGGGCACGCCCTTGATGAACTACCCGGTCGAGTCCTGGTTCGTGGCCACGCAGCAGAACAAGGACAAGCTGGTCGCCTACAACGACCGCATCAACTGGTTCCCGGCCCATGTCGGCACCGGCCGCTTCGGCGACTGGCTGGAAAACAACGTCGACTGGGCGCTCTCCAGGCATCGCTACTGGGGCACGCCGCTGCCGATCTGGGTCAACGACAACAACCCGGACGATATCGTGGTCATCGGCTCCATTGCCGAGCTGCGCGAGTATGCCGGTGATCAGGTCGCCGACGACGACAGCCTCGATCTGCACAAGCCGCAGGTCGATGCCATCACCTGGACGGCAAAAGACGGCGGCACCATGCGCCGCGTGCCCGAGATCATCGACGTCTGGTTCGACTCTGGCGCCATGCCGTTCGCGCAGTGGCACTATCCGTTCGAAAACCAGGAACGTTTCGAAGCGAACTTCCCGGCCGATTTCATCTGCGAAGGCGTGGACCAGACCCGTGGCTGGTTCTATTCGCTGCATGCCATCGGCACGCTCATCAAGGACTCGCCGGCCTACAAGAACGTCGTCGTCAACGGTCTGCTGCTGGATGCCAACGGCGAGAAGATGTCCAAGTCCAAGGGCAATACGGTGGACCCGTTCGAAGCCCTGGATACCCACGGCGCGGATGTCATCCGCTGGTACATGCTGGCCAACAGCCCGCCCTGGGATAACACCAAATATGCTGACCGCGGCCTGCGCGAAACGCGCACCAAGGTGTTCGGCACGCTGGAGAACGTGTATTCGTTCTTTGCTACCTACGCCAATATCGACGGCTTTACCGCCGATACGCCGGCACCGGCCGTAGCAGAGCGCCCCGAGCTGGATCGCTGGATTCTCTCGCGTCTGCAATCCACGGCCGCCGAAGCCTCGGCCGCACTGGACGAATACAACCCGACACGCGCCGCCCGCGCGGTCGAGCGCTTCATCGACGCGCTGTCGAACTGGTATATCCGCCGTTCGCGGGCGCGCTTCTGGGCCGGCGCACGTGCCGACGCCGGCGGTGCGGCCAGTGATGAGGCCGTCGCGGACAAGCGTGCGGCCTATCACACCACGCTGACCTGCCTGCGTGACGTCGCGGCCATGATGGCGCCGATCGCGCCCTTCTTTGCCGACTGGCTGTACGGCCAGCTTGGCCGCGAATCCGGTGCGCGGGCCTCGGTTCATCTCGCCGACTTCCCGGCGGCCGATGCCGCGCTCATCGACGCTGATCTGGAACGCCGCATGGCGCTGGCACGGGCGATCGTGGCCAACGCGCTGGCGTTGCGTAACGAAGCCGGGCTGAACGTACGCCAGCCGCTGGCCCGGATTCTTGTCGTCGAGGAAGCCGATGTGGCGCGCGCCGACGTCGACGCCATCGCCGCCATCGTGCGCGATGAGATCAACGTCGATGCCATCGAGTTCGTGGCCGGCGAGGGCGATCTGGTCAAGCGCAGCGCCAAGCCCAACTTCAAGACCCTGGGCAAACGTCTGGGCAAGAAGATGAAGGCGGTCGCCGGCGCGGTCGCCGCCCTCGACGACGACGCCATCGCGCGCTACATGCGCGACATGCGGCTCATCGTCAGCGCCGACGGCGAGGACATCGAACTCGGTGAAGGCGACCTGCTGGTATCCGCCGAGGGCGTGGAAGGCTGGCTCGTGGGCCGCGAGGATGGCGTTACGGTCGCACTTGATAGTACACTGACGGATTCACTACGCGAACGCGGGCTGGCGCGCGAAGTGATCAATCGCGTACAGCGGTTGCGCAAACAGGCCGAATTTCATGTCGCCGATCGGATTCGCGTGCAATATCACGCCGACGACGAACTGGCGAAGGCGATCGAAAGCCACAAGGCGGTGATCGCACGTGAAACCCTGGCCGAAGCGTACGAGCCGAACGCGCAGCCGTCGGGCGAGGTCGAACAGGCCTTCGATATCGACGGCGCGCAGATCACGCTAGCCCTGGCGCGCGTTTAACAACGCGCGAATCGCAACGGTTTTACTTTTTAACGATCGACAGTCGAGACAGCAGGCCATGCAGAAAGACATCCACCCCAACTATCGCCCCGTCGTATTCAAGGACATGGGCGGCGATTTCGCGTTTCTCACGCGCTCGACCATCGAGACCAACGAAACCATCGAATGGGAAGATGGCAACGAGTACCCGCTCGTCAAGCTGGAAGTCACGAGTGCGACGCACCCGTTCTATACCGGCAAGCAGAACATCATGGACACGACCGGTAAGGTCGAGCGCTTCAACCGCCGCTTTGGCATGATGAAGGGCGCCAAGAAGCAGTAACGCTTCTGGCCCCCGCGTCCGATCGCATTCGGGCGCGGCGCGTGATGCATTCAAGCCGGCCGGCGTGAAATACGCCGGCCGGCTTTTGCGTGTCCGCCATTCGCGTTTTTAGGTGGCAACTCGGGTGGCCCGGGTTGTTTCAGCGCATGGCCCCAACGGGCAACTCGGACACCCGCTGAATCTCGGCATCGTCATCCAGGGTGGCCGGGTCGGCCAGATACTGCGCGGCCATGGGCATCGCATCTGCGCCCCAGAACAGTTCGTTGCCGATCGCAAGCGTCGGCACGCCGAATACGCCGCGCGCACAGGCGTTCTCGGTTTCGACGCGCAGCTGCTGTTTGACCTCGGGCGCAGCCAACTGCGCGAGGTCGATATCTAGCGCCTGCGCCAGCCTCTGCACTACGGCCGGATCCTGCGGGTCGACGCCGGTCGTCCATAGTCCGTCGAAGATGCGGTCGATCCCCTCCGTCGTGCTGCCGGCCGCGATCGCCAGCCGCAGATACGGCAAGGGGTTGAACGGATGCGCGGCCGGCATGCGAAACGCCAGCCCGTTTTCGCGCGCATGCCAGGCACACCAGCGATAGGTCCAGCGTCGTTTCGGGTCGATTTCGGCCGGTCCCTTCTGACCGTGGTGGGCCAGCACGGCCGCAAACAGGATCGGTCGATGGGCCACCACGGCGTGCTCTCGGAATTCGTCGAGGCGCTGCCAGGCGAAATAGGCGAACGGTGATATGAAGTCGAAGTACCAGTCGATGGTGTGGGGTTTGTTCATGGGATATCCCGAATCGGCTGTGGCGCGAAATGCGAGATTAGCGGAGTCCGTGAGTTCGGCGGTGATCGTAGATCGAATCCGCGTGCGGTCTGAATCAACTGCACGGGTGAATGTCGGCTTGGGGTTTCGCGCTGCTGCGTGAGTGACTTTCATTTGCTTGTCCAAATGAAAGTAACCAAAGCAAAGGACACCCTGTCTTGCGCCGATGCTGCGCATCGGTGCCCTGCGCGGCTCCGGCGTCAAGCGGGCCAGCCGGAAACTCGCTTCGCTCAAACATCCGGCTGACTTATCCGCTTGCCGCCTCCACTGCTCGGCGCTACGCCCAAGGGACCCGAATACAGGCAAGCGTCGCTATCGCTCGCTCAAGGCCACGTCTTTTGTAGGTCGGCTTAGCGAAGCGTAAGCCGACAAGAACTCAGCCACGCGCCTGATTTCGGGTGGTAGCCGTATCGACTCTGCTCTATGGGTTAGCCGCCTATATTCGGACCCCGTGTGGAGCGACCGAGAAGCACAGGGCCGAAGGGTTTCCGGCGCACTGCGCCGGGGCGGCCAGCCTGTTTGAGGATCGCCAAAGCGATCCGAGCCATATTGATTGACTAGGGCCGCACCCTTCGGCCCGCGCATCGTAGTGGTTCGGCGCGTAGCGCCGACGCGCAACCCGGGCGTCTTTTTCTTTGCTTCCTTTCGTTTGGACGAGCAAACGAAAGGGAGTCGCACAGCAGTGCGAAACCAGGGGTTCGATAAACTCGTGAGTGCTGAAAGACGTGTGGCTCGAATCGTTCGCTGTCTGAATCACCTGCTCGGGTGAATTTCGGCTTGGGTTTTCGCGCAGCAGCGCGAAACCAAAGGTCCGACGAACTCGTGAGTGCCGAAAGCCCGATAGCTCGAACCGTTCCCTTCTTTAATTCACGTCGAGCGCCGAAGATTTAGCGCTTTAGGGCAGCCACCCAATCAAATCCGCCCCCTGTGCGCAGCGGCAAGCTCAAGAAACCCCTCGAGCGCCGGCAGTCCACGATCACCCCGACGCACGCCCAGATGAATCTGCTTGGCAATACCCTGCTCGCCCAGCGGCCGGGCGACGATGGCAAGCTGTGGCTGGTATTCCTCGATCAGCCAGCGCGGTAGCGCGGCCACACCGCGGCAGGCGGCGACCATCTGCAGCATGATGTCGGTCGATTCCACCGTCTTATGACGATGCGGCATAACCCCGGCCGGGGTGAGTAGCGATACGTAGATGTCCAGCCGACTGGGGTCGACCGGGTAGGACAACAACGTTTCGCCAGCCAGGTCGGCGGCCTGCACCGCGTCGCGTGTCGCGAGCGGATGGTCGGCCGCGACGGCCAGCACCTGTTCGTAGTCGAATACCGGCTCGAACTGCACGCCTTTCTTCTTGAGCGGATCGGGCGTGACCAGGATATCGATCTCGTGGTTGAACAGGGCGGCCATGCCGCCGAACTGGAACTGCTGCACCACGTCCACATCCACACCCGGCCAGGCGCTCAGATAGGGTTCCACCACCTTGAGCAGCCAGCGGTAGCAGGGGTGGCATTCCATGCCGATACGCAGGGAGCCGAATGTGCCGCTGGCATAGTCGGCCAGCACCGTATCCACGCGTTCGAGCTGGGGCAGCAGCCGGTTTGCAGCGGCCAGGAGGTGTTCGCCGGCCGGGGTCAGACGCACTTGCCGGCCTTCGCGTTGCCAGATCGTCGTACCGGAGCGTCGCTCGAGTTTGCGAATCGCATGGCTTAGCGCCGATTGGCTTAAATGCAGGGTACGGGCTGCGGCTGTCAGCGAGCCTTCCCGTTCGATGGCGCGCAGGATGCTGAGATGGATGCGCTCGATCATGGCAATAAATGAGCGATATTCATATATCGATGCAAATATACCAATTTTATTCATTGATATCGCGCTATAGAGTTCTGCGTCTCGAAACCCGGCGCCGAAGCAGTCCCATGCGCGCTTTGGCCGTCAACCACCGGAGCGACCATGACGATTTCCCAGAACCTCGGCTTCCCGCGTATCGGCGAACGCCGCGAACTCAAGAAAGCCACCGAGGCCTACTGGAAAGGCGAACTCGATTACGCAGGGCTCCAGGCCACCGGGGCCGAGTTGCGTCGAGCCAACTGGGCAAAACAGCAGGCCGCCGGTATCGAGCTGATTCCGTCGAACGATTTCTCGTTCTACGACCAGGTGCTCGACTTGTCGTGCCTCGTTGGCAATGTGCCCGAGCGCTTCGGCTGGGACGGCCAGACGATGAATATCGACGTGGCCTTCGACATGGCCCGTGGCACGGATACGGCCATCGCCTGTGAAATGACCAAGTGGTTTGATACCAACTATCACTATCTCGTGCCCGAATTTACGCGTGCGACGTCGTTCCAGCTGATCGGCACGAAGATCTTCGACGAGTTCGACGAGGCGAAGGCGCAGGGCATCGTCACCAAGCCGGTGATCGTCGGTCCGGCGACCTATCTGACCCTCGGCAAGGTCACCGACGGCTCCGATCTGAACAAGTTCGACCTCGCCGACGATCTGATTGCCATCTATGTCGAGATCGCCCAACGGTTGGCCGAACAGGGCGCCGAATGGCTGCAGATCGACGAACCGGTCTTTTCGCTGGATTTGAACGATGCCCAGCGCGAGGTCATCCGCAAGGCCTACGACGCGCTGGCCGGCGTGACGGGTATCAAGATCCTGGTGGCCAACTATTTCGGGGCGTTGGCCGACAACCGCGAGCTGTTTACCGCGTTGCCGGTCGCCGCGCTGCATATCGATGGCGTGCGTGCACCGGAAGAAATCGAAGCCGTGGCCGCGCGCCTGGGCGATGAGCAGTGGCTGTCGGTGGGCATCGTGGACGGTCGCAATATCTGGAAGAGCGACTTGTCGAAAGCGCTCGATAGACTCAAACCCGCGCATGGTGAAGTCGGCGGCGAGCGCCTGATGGTGGGCCCGTCCTGTGCCTTGCTGCATTCGCCGGTCACCCTGCGCAGTGAAACTCGGCTCGACGACGAGTTCAGAAACTGGCTCGCCTTCGCCGAGGAAAAGCTCGACGAGATCGTATTTCTGGCCGACGCGTTGGACAACAAATTGGACGAGGCCATGCTCGCGGCCAATCGCGAGGCCATGGCCGACCGTGCGGATTCGGCGCGTATCCATGACGCAGCGGTCAAGCAGCGCCTGGCCGCGGTGAGCGACAAGGACATGAAACGGTTGTCGGCTTATCCCGAGCGCGCCGAGCAACAGCACGCCAAGCTCAAGCTGCCGGCCTATCCGACGACCACCATCGGTTCGTTCCCGCAGACCCAGGACGTGCGCAAGGCACGCGCGGCGCACAAGCGCGGCGATATGAGCGATGCCGACTACGACGCCTTTCTGGAAGAACAGATCGCCGAAGCCGTGAAAATGCAGGAAGCCATGGGCTTCGACATGCTCGTCCACGGCGAATTCGAGCGTAACGACATGGTCGAGTATTTTGGTGAACAGCTGGCCGGCTATGCGTTCACCAAGTTCGGCTGGGTGCAGAGTTATGGCAGCCGCTATGTGAAGCCGCCGATCATCTTCGGCGATGTCTCACGGCCCGAACCCATGACCGTGAAATGGTCGAAGTATGCCCAGTCGCTGACCGACAAGCCTATGAAAGGTATGCTCACCGGCCCGGTGACAATGGTGCAATGGGCGTTCGTGCGCGACGATCAGCCCCGGTCCGAAACGGTGAAACAGGTCGCCCTGGCCATTCGCGACGAGGTCTGCGATCTCGAAGCCGCCGGTCTGGCCGCGATCCAGATCGACGAGGCCGCGTTTCGTGAAGGATTGCCGCTGCGTCGTGCGCAGTGGGACGAATACCTGCGCTGGGCGGTGGATGCCTTCCGGCTGGCCAGCTGCGGGGTCGCCGACGACACCCAGATCCATACCCATATGTGCTATTCGGAGTTCAACGACATCATCGGGGCGATCGCCGAGATGGATGCCGACTGTATCTCGATCGAAACTTCGCGATCGCAGATGGAGCTGCTGGATGCCTTCGTGCAGTTTAGCTACCCGAATGAAATCGGCCCCGGCGTCTACGACATCCACAGCCCGCGGGTGCCGGATACGCGCGAAATGATCCAGCTGCTGGAAAAAGCCAGCGACGTGTTGCCGGCCGAGCGCATCTGGGTGAACCCGGATTGCGGGCTCAAGACCCGTGGTTGGGCCGAAGTGGAGCCGGCGTTGCAGCACATGGTGGAAGCCGCCCGCCAACTGCGTGAGCAACGCGCGGCCTGAGCCCGGTGTTGAGGTGATACGCAGTTGGGCGTAACAAAGCGCCCCGGTTCGCCGGGGCGTTTTTGATGGTCGTGCTTACCAGTAGCCCAGCAGCTTCCACCAGGCGATGCCGAGTGTGGCGAAGAGCAGGATATTGATCACCGACATCACGAAGCCGGCCAACCACCAGCGGCCCATCGTTACATAGCCGCTATTGAAGATCACCGGCGACGTGCCCGTGGCGTAATGGGTCAGCCCCATCATGATGGTGGAGGCAGCCACCATCATGAGCACGAATGCCTCGGTATAGTCGGCCGGTACGATCGCTACACCCACGCTCAGGAATGCGAGCATCATGGCGGTGATATGGGCCGTCGTGCTCGCGAACAGATAGTGGGAATACAAAAACAGCAGCACCAACAGGGCCGCGGCCGTCAGCCAGCTCAGCCCCAGCGCGCTCAGCCCGCTCTGGATGAGCCCCGAGAACCATTCGATCACGCCCTGTTCGTTGAGCTGGGCGGCCAGCATCACGAGTGCGCCGAACCAGATCAGCGTGTCCCAGGCGCTCTTCTCGGCGAGCACATCGTTCCAGTCGATCGTGCCGGTGATCACGATCAGGAACAGGCCGAGCAGGGCGACCGCGGTGGGGCTCAGCTCGAAGCTCGGTCCGAGAATCATCGCGGGCACGTTCGCCCACAGAATCAGCAGCAGCACGAAGATCGCGATCATCACGCGTTCGGCGCCGCTGAGCGGGCCCTTCTTTTCCAGTTCGGCCTGGGCGAATTCCACGGCATGGGGCGTGCGCTTCAATTCCGGCGGCGCCAGCAGCATGAGCACCAGCGGCATCAACACCAGGCAGGCCAGGCCCGGCACCAGCATCGCCAATGCCCAGGTCGTCCAGCTCAGGTTGAAATTGCCGCCCGTGGCCTGCGAAACGTAGCTGAGCACCAACGGGTTGGGGGCGGTGGCGGTCACGAACATGCCCGAGGTAATGGCATTGGCATGCATGTTCACCAGCGCCAGATAACGCCCGATCCGGTTCTCGGTGCCCTTGTCGGGATCGGAATCGAAGGCATCGGCGATCGAGCGCATGATCGGGTGGACCACGCCGCCGCCGCGGGCGGTATTGCTGGGCGTGAGCGGCGCGAGCACCAGATCGCAAACCGCGATGCCGTAGCCAACGCCCAGCGTGCGCCGACCAAGCAGGCGGATGAAGATCAGCCCGATCCGACTGCCCAGACCGGTTTTCTTGAGCCCACAGGAGATCATGATCGCCACCACGATCAACCAGATCAGCGGGCTCGAGAAGCTGTCCAGCGCATCCGCGACCGCCGCGCCGGAGCTGTCCGCGGTGACCTGCGACAGCGACACGACCACGATCGCCATCAGCGCCATGACACCGATCGGCATCACCTTGAGGATGATGGCCACAATGGTCGTCGCGAAGATCGCCACCAGCCGCCAGGCATCCGGCGTCAGCCCGGCGGGCGTCGGCATCAACAGCATGCCCACGAGTACCGCGGTCGCAATGGCGGCGGGCACGATACGAAACGGAATCGTCTGCCGGAAAAACAGCCATGTGTCGCGAAGGGGGCCGATCATCGTGTTCGTCTTGTCGCTCACGGGTTGGGAGAAGTCGTGGGCGCGCCCGCGTTCAATCGAATCATCCCGGCGCGCGTAAAAGCTACACGCGCTTATCGAAACACGGCCCCGGCCGGCGACCTTTGATATAAATCAGATGCGCGAGCGCCGGGGCGTCTTTGTCTGTCTCAGCCAAGCCAGCGCTGGGGATGATCGTCGGCGAGCACGCCGTCATTCCAGTCCGCCCAGCCGGTGAACGGAATCGGCCGATCGGTAGCAAAGCGTTGCAGACGCTCGGTCCAGCGTTGCCGGCAGCCCTGCCGGTGGGCGTCGAAGCCGTCGCGATCCTGATACGCGATCCCGCCGCCCTGAATACCGTGGGCGACGAACGGCGCCAATACATCGAAGCCCATGTAGTGCAGCGAGTAGTGCGTCGGCCAGAGCAGGCGTTCGATCGGCCCGCCGCGGCCGTAGGGCGAAAATGTCCGGGCCGGGCCGCCGGTGGTCACCGACAGCATGGCCCGTTTGCCGCGAAAAACGCCTTCGTCGTAGCGCATGCGCCCGGTATAGAGCGCGCCATAGACGAACACGCGGTCGAACCAGCCCTTGAGGATGGCCGGTTGGGCATGCCACCACAGCGGGAATTGCAGGATGACCAGATCGGCCGCGTGCAGACGATCGATTTCGTGTTGGATGTCCGCCGCACGGCGTTGCTGGTCGCCGGCATGGCGTTGTTCGGTCAGCGCCGAGAAATAGGCCGTGTCGGCCCGTGTGTCGTAGCGGGCCGGGCCTTCGACCGGGTCGAAACCCTCGCCGTAGAGGTCCGAACGAGTGACGGTATGCCCCTTGTCGGCAAGTGTTTGCTCGGCGGTATCGGCGAGCGCGCCGTTGAAGGAGGCGGGTTCGGGATGGGCGAATACGATATGGGCGTGCATGGCGCGGGCCTTTAGAAAACCAGGCGCGCAGTTTGTGGTTTGCGATATCGTCGCGAAATAGACAGAAACGAGAAATAGGTTTGCGTTTATGCAAGCTGATATCGCCTGGGACGATCTGCGTCTGGTGCTGGCCATTGAACGGGCCGGGACGCTGGCCGGTGCGGCCCGCACGCTGGGCCTGCATCACGCCACGGTCTATCGGCGACTAATCGCCTGCGAACGCGCACTGGGCACCCGGCTGTTCGAGCGTGATCGTGGTCGTCATGTACCGACCGCCGCTGGCGCTGAATGGGTGGCCGTAGCCGACGATATGGACGGCGCGGTGGTGGATGCCGCGCGTCGTATGGCCGGGCGTGATTTTCAGGCAGCCGGCACGGTACGCCTGACCACCACGGATACGCTGCTGCACGGCCTTGTTTCGCCCGTATTGGCAGCGTTTCGTCAACGTTTCCCGGCTATTCGTCTGGATGTGCGTTTGTCCAACGCGCCCCTCGATCTGGCACGCCGCGATGCCGATCTGGCGATTCGTGCCGCCGACGCGCCGCCGGACCCGTTGATTGCCCAGCGGCTTGGCGAGATTGCGATCGCGCGCTATCGCTGCGCGCAGCATGCGCCGCCACCCAACGCCTGGGTCGGGTTGAGCGAAGCCGTATCGTTTGCGGCCTTGCATCGCTGGATGGCGGCCCGCGTCGACGCCGACGACATCGCCTTGCAGCTCGACAGCATGCTTGCCATACAGCGTGCGGCCGCCGATGGCCTGGGCGATGCGCTGCTGCCTTGTTATCTCGCCGATACCGATACGCAACTGCTGCGCGTTGGCACGCCCATACCGGAATTGGCCACGCCGGCCTGGCTGCTTGTGCATCCGGACATGCGACGCACGGCACGCGTTCGTGCACTTAGAGATGCACTTATCGACGCGTTCGCCAGCCCGGATGTGTGTTCGCGACTGGCGGGTGGATAGGCCGCCGATTCAGTTGCCGAGCGTGCGTTTAAGCCCTTCGTGGGATGCAACGAAACCCAGACTTTCATAGAAGCGCAGGGCATCGGGGCGTTGTTTGTCGGTGGTGAGCTGGATGAGTCGGCAGCCGTGTTCTTCTGCGCGCTCGATCGCCCATTCGAACAGCTTGCGGCCGACGCCCTGGCCGCGTCGACTACCGGCGATGCGTACGCCTTCGACCAGCGCGCGCCAACTGCCTTGATAGGTGAGATAGGGGATATAGGTTAGCTGCAGCATGCCCGCGATCTCGCCGTCCTGCTCGGCGACGATGAGTTCGTTGTTGGCGTCGGCATCGATCGCTGCGAACGCCTGTTTGTAACTTGTCGGCAACGGGTTGGAAGGGCACTCGCGTGTCGCGCCCAGGGCATCGTCGGCCAGCAGCTGCACGAGGGCGTCGAGATCTGCGGCCCGTGCAATACGAAAAACGAGTTCGGACATGGTCACTCCCGGTGTTGTTGAACGCGGTCAGCCGGCACGCTCGGCATCGGCGCTCTTGGCCTGTTTGTGGCTTTCTTCGTTAGCGCCGTGCTGCCAGTAGCTGGAGATATACATGTCCTCGCGCGCGACCTTGCGCTCTTGCTTGAGGTAGGTGCGCAGGCGGCGCATGGCCTGGAATTCGCAGGCGCACCATATCGCGGCGCGGCCTGCGAGCCAGTCAATTGCACAGACCGCATCGAGGAGGGCGTCGCTGTTCTCGCCGGGGTGTGGATTGATCACCCAATGCAGTTGCACGGGCTGTGGCGCGGCCAAAGGCTGGATATCGCGTTCGTCGAGCACTTCGATCACCGCATGGCCGCGGGTGTCGGCCGGCAGCTGTTCCAGGTTGGCGCTGATCGCGGGCAGGGCGGTCATGTCGCCGATGAGCAGCACCCAGTCGGCGCTGGCATCGACACGTTTTTTGGGACCGGGGCCGGCGATCGCGATGTGGTCGCCGGGCTGGGCGGTTTCTGCCCAGCGGGCAGCCGGGCCATCGTCGCTGTGGCGGACGAAATCGATATCCACGGCATCCGGGCGCTGGGCACGAATGGTGTACGTACGCAGCAACGGCCTTTCACGCTCCGGGTGCGGGAGCTGTAGCTTCACATAGGCGCTCGGCTGGTCGGCCGGGAAGTCGATCATGCCTTCGCCGCCCAGCGTGATGCGCAACATGTTGGGCGTGATTTCGTTCTTGTCGAGCACGGTGAAATTACGGGGCGGGGCTTTTCGGCTCATTGCGGGTTCTCGTGGGTCTCGAGATTGACGATCATCGATTCCGCGAGTTCGACGAAGCGCTTGATATCGGTCTCGGGCAGTGCGCGGGCCATGCGGGCGCCGGCCTCGGCTTCGACCGTGCGAATGCGCTCGGCCATGGTGGAGCCGGCTGGGGTGAGTTCCAGTTGTCGATAGCGGCTGTCCTGGGGATGCGGGTAGCGCGTGAGCAGGCCTTCGCTTTCGAGATCCTTGATCAGGCGGGCGATATGGCCCTTGTCCTGGCGTGCGCGCGCAGAGATGTCCTGGGCAGATGTGCCGGGGTGGCTGGCAATGCCTTTGATCATGCGGATCTGGGCGACGCTCAACTCGATGCCCGCTGTCGCGTAGCCGTCACGCATCGCGCGTTTATAGGCGTGCAGCAGCTGATGCAGGGTTTCGCCGATCGGTGAATGCATGGCGGCAGTTAGTTGACCAAGGCAACTAATTATTTGTGCATTGGTTGACGTTGTCAACTAATGCGCTGCCCGGTCCGCAATCAGACCACCCGTAATCTGGCGGGTTGTTAAACTACGCCGCCTGTCATTCCCTGCCCGGCCTTTTGTCATGACGATCACTACCCGTTTCGCGCCGTCGCCGACCGGTTATCTGCATATCGGGGGCGCACGCACCGCGCTGTATTCCTGGCTGCATGCAAAAGCCAGCGGTGGGCGCTTCGTGTTGCGTATCGAGGATACCGACCGCGAGCGCTCCACCGACGAGGCCGTGCAGGCAATTCTGGATGCCATGGCATGGCTCGATCTCGAGCACGACGGCGAGATTTACTACCAGACCAAGCGCTTCGACCGCTATGCCGAAGTCATCGATTGGTTGCTCGCCGAAGGCAAGGCCTATCGCTGCTATTCGAGCGCCGAGGAGGTCGAAGCCATGCGTGAGGCCGCGCGTGCCAAGGGCAAAAAGCCGAAATACGACGGCACCTGGCGGCCGATGCCGGGCAAGACATTGCCGGAGCCGCCCGCAGGCGTGGACCCGGTCATCCGTTTTGCCACGCCGCTGGATGGTCAGACCGTCATCCACGACATCGTCAAGGGCGATATCACCATCTCCAACACCGAGCTGGACGATCTGGTGATTGCCCGTGCCGACGGCACGCCCACCTACAACTTCTGTGTGGTGGTCGACGATATGGATATGGGCATTACCCATATCATTCGTGGCGACGATCATGTGAACAACACACCGCGCCAGATCAACATCCTGAAAGCGTTGATCGGCGACTTTGCCGAGCTGCCGGTCTATGCCCATGTGCCCATGATTCTGGGCGCCGACGGCAAGCGCCTGTCCAAGCGCCATGGCGCGGTGGGTGTGATGCATTATCGCGAAGAAGGATTCCTGCCGGGCGCGCTGCTGAACTATCTGGTGCGCCTGGGCTGGGCGCATGGGGATCAGGAAATCTTCACCCGCGAACAGATGCTCGAGCATTTCGATATCGAGCATGTCCAGGGCGGGGCCTCGACCTTCGATCCGGACAAGCTGCTGTGGGTGAATCAGGAACACCTGAAGATGGCCGCGCCCGAGGCGCTGGTGGGCGAGCTGCGCTGGCATCTGGCACGGCTGGGCATCGAAGGCGTGGACGATACGCGCCTGGCCGAGATCGCCGCGATCCAGAAAGGCCGCTGCAAGACGGTGCGGGAAATGGCCGAGCAGAGTCTGTTCGTGTTCCAGCCGGTGAGCGAATATGAGCCCAAGGCAGTCAAGAAACATATCAAGACCGCCACGCCCGATCTGCTCGCCCAGGTACGCGACGGACTCGCGAAACTGGACGACTGGAACGGCGACGCCGCGAGTGCGGTGGTCAAGCAGGTCGCGGCCGACAACGAGGTCGGCATGGGCAAGGTCGCCCAGCCCATTCGTATCGCGGTGACCGGCGGGCCCGTGTCGCCGTCGATCGACGACACACTCGTTCTGCTCGGCCGCGATGAAACGCTGGCACGCCTGGATGCGGCGGTGGTCGCGTTTGCCGAGGGATAGGGTTATATACCCGGCACATCAACGGACTTGATCATGTACAAAGTTCAGCCTACGGGGTGAACATCAGGCCACTTGGCCCCTCGAGCGATCTGTCGTTCGCGGTTAGGGGCGGGTAAACCTGCTTGCTTGCGCACAGCTAGCTGAGTTTATAACGCATCAAGAAGTCATTTATCCGCCGGTCACGCCGATTCATTGATTTGGCCGCGTTGGGACATCGACTGTATTGGCGCTGCAGCATCGGCGGCATTAGCCGTGGTCCGCAGATCGACGCAGATCGCACAGATCAAAGACAGGAAGGCGCGGCCGTTCGTTGCTGTCCGACGCATGGGCCGAGCGCTTTTCATCTGTGTAATCTGCGAAATCTGCGGTTGCGCTTGAAGAACGAAGCCATCGCGCCGGCGAACACCGAAATCTACATACGGCGATGCCGGTAAAGCAGGGCGTTCAATTCGGCCAGGCTCGTGATCGTGTAGTCGGGCACGATCGCCGTGTCATTCTCCCTACCTTCGCGGTTGAGCCAGACCGACGTCGCGCCGATCGCGTTGGCGCCGGCGATATCGGTGTCCAGCCCGTCGCCGATATGGATCATTTCTGTCGGGCTGCAGCCGGTATGCATGAGCGCGTGCGAGAACATGTCGGCTGCCGGTTTGGGACGGTGGGCGTCGTCGGCAAACGCGATTACGTCGAAGTAATCGGCGATCCCCAGCCGCTGTGGATGGGTGTTGCCGTTGGAAAGCAGCGCGAGGCGCGGACCCGGATCAAGACCGGCGAAAAACGGGGCGGTGTCGGCATACAAGGGCGTCGAACCCAGCCGGTATTGCAGATAAGCCGTATAGAGTTGATCGGCCAGCCGGTCATCGCGCCGATCGTGTTCGGCGAGCAGCGCCTGAAACGCACGCCGGCGAATCTCGGCAAACGACAGGCCCGAGGCGCCTTCAGCGGCGAGGATGCGATCGCGTATCGCCATCATCGGCGCGATATTGACGAGTGTCGCGGCCAGATGCGGGCGCCGGTCGATGAGCAGCCCGCGCACCCGTTCCAGCGCCGTGCGCATGCCGGTGTCGAAATCCCAGAGCGTCATGTCGCCGTCGAAACTGAGCAGCCGATATCGCAACGCGCGGGTGACCGGATTCGTATCAAGGGAAATACCATAACAGCCACGCGCTCGCTACAATGCTTGTTCAATTGTCGAGGTCCGCATGTCCACTACCTATCTAGAACTGCAGGTGCTGAGCACCGGCCAGACCTCGCGCCTGGCCGAAATGTTTCGCCTGCTGGGCGAGCCCAATCGCCTGTCGCTGGTCTATGCCTGCCTCGAAGAGCCGCAGAGCGTGCAGACGCTGGCGGCCGATATCGATATTTCCATGTCGCTGGCCAGCCATCATCTGCGCCTGCTGCGCTCGGCACGCCTGCTACGCGCCGAACGGCGCGGCAAACAGGTCTTCTATGTCGCCGCCGACGCGCATGTACAGCGTGTGCTGCGAGATATGGTCCGGCACAGCGACGAGGCGTAGACGCCATGAGCCATGCACACGATCACGACCACGACCATGATCACGGTCTGGGCGGGCATCATCATCACGGCGGCAGCGGCCGCGTGCTGCTGTTCTCGTTGTGTCTGACGCTGGCCTTTGCCTTCGTCGAGGCGGTTGGCGGCTGGTGGGCGGACTCGCTGGCATTGATGTCGGATGCCGGGCACATGTTCACCGACAGCTCGTCGCTGGCGATCGGCGCGCTGGCGGCCTGGATGGCCAAGCGCCCGGCTTCCAAGGTGCATTCCTTCGGCCTGCAGCGTGCCGAGGTGCTGGGTGCGTTGATCAATGCCGTGCTGATGATCGCCGTGGTCGTCGCGATCGCCGTTTCCGCGATCCAGCGCTTTGCCGAGCCGCGCGACGTGGCCGGCATGCCGGTGATGATCATTGCCGGCATCGGTCTGGTGATGAATATCGTCGTGGCCGCGATTCTCATGCGCGGCGAACAGACCATGAACGTGCGCGGCGCACTGATTCACGTAATCGGCGACCTGTTGGGTTCGGTAGCCGCGATCGTGGCGGGTGCGGTGATCCTGCTCACCGGCTGGATGCCCATCGATCCGCTGTTGTCACTAGGCGTGAGCGCGCTGATTCTGGTTTCGGCGTGGCGGCTGCTCAAGGACGTGGTGCATGTACTCATGGAAGGCGTGCCCAAGGGGCTGGATGCTGCGCGTGTGAGCGATGAACTGGCGGGCGTCGAAGGCGTGCACTCGGTGCACGACCTGCATATCTGGAGCCTGTCCTCGAGCCAGCGCGCGCTGGCCGCGCATATCGAGATCAGTCGCATGAGCGACTGGCAGGCCATCCTGCCGCGGCTGCAGACACTGCTCGCCGAGCGATTTTCCATCACCCATACCACGCTGCAGCCGGAAGACCGCCAGACCGCGATGGCCTGTGCAATGGATTCGGATTGCGGCGTGGCCACTTAAGGGCAGACAACGGGCAGGGGTCGGCCATGTCGATACAACTCAAGCGTATCTACGACTCGGTATCCGAGAACGACGGACGCCGCGTTCTGGTGGACGGCATGTGGCCGCGCGGCGTCAAGAAAGCCCATGTGGAACTGGACGACTGGTACAAGTCGGTGGCGCCGTCGCGCGATCTGCGGCGCTGGTTCGGCCACGATCGCGATCGCTGGGAGACATTTCGCGAGCGCTATCGCGCCGAGCTGGATGGCTCCGACAATGAGGATCTCGACGCCCTGCGCGAAATCGTGGCCCGGGAGGACAAGATAACGCTGCTTTTTGCCGCCCGCGATACCGAATGCAACCACGCCGTCGTGCTCAAGGACTGGCTGGAAGACGCGGCATGAGCGACACGACCGGCATGAACGAGGCCGAACGCATCCGCGCAGCCTGTATCGAAGCCGCACTCGCCGGTTACGAGGAGGCCGCTATCGCCGGTCTGTGCGGGGAAGGCGCACTGGAGATGGCGATCAGCGCGATACGTCGTCTCGATATGGCCGAGATCCTGGGCTACGGCGACGCCTCGGCGGCCGAATATACCCGGCAAAGGGGATAGCCCAGGCGCATAGCCGCGCCGCGGGCAGGCATGAAAAAGCCCGGGCGGCGTCCTGCGCACCCGGGCTTTGATACGACGCGCGAGCGTCGAGCGAGCTACTTGCTCTGGTAGTACTGCATCAGAATCTCGGCGACTTCCGGGCGCGAGAATTCCTCGGGCGGGGCGATGCCGTTGCCGAGCATTTCGCGCACCTTGGTGCCCGAGAGCAGCACGAAGTCGTCCTTGGTGTGGTCGGGCACGTCGCGCATCATCACGACCTTGCCGAGTTTCTTCGAAAAGGCGGTGTGATCGGCCGCGAAAATCTCGATCTCCAGGGCATCGTCGGGCACGCGCTCCTCGAAGATGGTCTGGGCATCGAAGGGGCCGTAAAAGTCGCCCACGCCGGCATGGTCACGGCCGACAATGAGATAGGAGCAGCCGGCGTTCTGGCGGAACACGGCATGCAGCACGGCTTCACGCGGGCCGGCATAGAGCATGTCGAAGCCGTAGCCGGTGATCATCACCGTGTTCTTGGGGAAATAGTGGTCCACCATCGTACGGATGGCGGCATCACGCACGTTGGCCGGAATATCGCCGGGCTTGAGCTTGCCCAGCAGCATGTGCACCAGAATGCCGTCGGCGCCGGTGGCCTCCAGCGCCATCTTGCACAGTTCCTCGTGGGCACGGTGCATGGGATTGCGGGTCTGGAAGGCCACGACCTTTTCCCAGCCACGCTCGGCGAACTCGTCGCGAATCGACTGCGCGGTACGGAAGGTGTCGGGGAAATCCTTTTCGAAATAGCTGAAGTTCAGCACCTGAATCGGGCCATGCACGACATGGCGGCCAAGCGATTTGAAGGTCGCCACGCCGGGATGTTCGTCGTCGCCGGTGGTGAAGATCTGTTCGACCAGCGTGTTCAGCTCGTCTTCGCTGAATTCGTCGATGCCTTCGATATCCTGGACCGCGATCACCGGGTTGCCTTCGACGTTCGGGTCGCGCAGGGCGATACGGGCCGCACCCTTGATCGGCTCGATGTCGTCGACCAGGTTGAGCACGGGCACGGGCCAGAACAATCCATCGGCGGTACGCAGGTTTTCGCCGACCGACAACGCATCGGCCTTGCTCATGAAGCCGGTGAGCGGGTTGAAATAGCCGGCGCCGAGCATGACCGCGTTGGCCGCGGCCGCCGAGCTGACGGTGATCGCCGGCAGTTCGTGGGCTTCCTGTATCAGTTGCTCGCGGTCGGCCTCGTCGGCCACGTACAGCGGGTTGAGCGTATCGGAACCGTGCGGTTTGATCATGTCGTCGCGCCTTGCATTGTCGAATGGCAAAAACGAATCGCGTGGCCGAATCGGCGCTCACGCGCGAGCGGCCACGGCCTCGCTGGACTGTGGGCGCTCGGTTTCAAGTTTGCGGATTCTAACGTATTGCGCTTGGGGGGCGCGCAATGCCTGCCCGTGACGGGCGGGACAGCCCTTTACGAGCTTTTCTTGCTGGTATCGTTTTCGCAGTTGTCCGCGCGGCACTCGCCGTAGAGCACGAGCGTGTGCTTGGACAGGTCGAAGCCGGACTTCTGGGCCACGTCGCGCTGGCGCTGCTGGATCTCGGTATCGAAGAATTCCTCGATCTTGCCGCATTTCACGCAGATCAGATGATCGTGCGGGCCCTGTTCGAGCTCGAACAGGGCATGGCCATCCTCGAAATGGTGGCGAATCACCAGGCCCGCGTCCTCGAACTGGGACAGCACGCGATAGATCGTGGCCAGGCCGATGTCTTCGTCCTCCGCCATGAGGCGGCGATAGACGTCTTCGGCCGAGAGATGATCTTCCCGATTGTTTTGCAGCACTTCCAGGATTTTCAGGCGCGGCAGTGTCGCCTTGAGTCCGGCTTTGCGCAGATCGCTGGTTTCCATGCGTCGGCACCTCGATGAATCGCAGAACGGCCCGTGTCGATCAGGACCGTCCGGGCGCTGAATGCTTCAGCCCGGTCGTGGCGCCGTCCTAACGCGCGTGATCGCGATCGTAGGTCAGCGCTCGGCCGATACAGCCTTGGCTAAGTTTACCTTCATGATAGGCCAATTGGCCAGACACGAAAGTGCTCATGATGCGGCTTTCAAACGTATGGCCGGCAAACGGCGACCAGCCGCACTTGGCCAGAATCGGTTCCCGGTCGACCACCGTCTGACCGGTCATATCCACCAGCACCAGATCGGCCCAGTAGCCTTCCCGAATATAGCCGCGCTCTTCGATATCGAAGCGATCGGCGACATTATGCGCGCTCTTGGTGACCAGCTGTTCCAGGCTGAAGTGCCCGGCGCTAACCTGGTCGAGCAGCGACGGCATCGCATGCTGGACCAGTGGCAGGCCGGCGGGCGCGGCGAAATAGGGCTGATTCTTTTCCGAGAGTTGATGCGGTGCGTGATCCGTGGCCAATACATCGATGCGGTCGTCGGCCACCGCTTTCAACAGCGCCATCCGGTCGGCGTGGGTCTTGATCGCCGGGTTGCACTTGATCAGCGTGCCGCGGGCGGCGTAATCGCTGTCCTCGAAAAACAGATGATGGGTACAGGCCTCGGCGGTGATCTGCTTGTTCGCCATCGCCCCGGTTTCGAACAGATCCAGTTCGTCGGCGGTGGTGATATGCAGGATATGCAGCCGTGCACCGTGACGCCGGGCCAGGTCGATGGCCTTGGACGACGATGCATAGCAGGCCTCGCGCGAGCGAATCACCGGATGCTCGCTCATGGGCACATCCTCGCCGTAGAGATCGCGCGCGCGTTGCGCGTTGGCCTCGATCATCGGCGTGTCCTCACAGTGGGTGAGGATGGTCAGCGGCGAATGTTCGAAGATCTGTTCGAGCGCCGTGTCGTCGTCGACGAGCATGCGGCCTGTCGAGGCGCCCATGAAGATCTTCACGCCGGCCGACAGGCGCGTGTCGAGCTTCTTGATTTCTTCGATGTTGTCGTTGGTGGCACCGAAGTGGAACCCGTAGTTGGCCGTGCAGCGGCCTTTCGCCAGCGCATGCTTGGCCACCATCGCGTCGTGGTCGACGGTCGGCGGCTTGACGTTGGGCATGTCCATGAAGCTGGTGATGCCACCGGCCACCGCCGCGGCCGATTCGCTGGCCAGATCGGCCTTGTCGGTCAGCCCTGGCTCACGAAAATGCACCTGGTCATCGATCATGCCAGGCAACAGGTAGTGGCCCTGGGCGTCGATGACTTCGACATCGGAGGGGGCAGCGATCTGTGGGGCGATCTTTTCGATACGCCCGTCGCGAATCAGCACATCGGCATCGCTGCGCTGGCCTTCGTTAACGAGACAGGCGTTCGCAATCAGATAATCGGTCATGCGGCGAGGCGGGTAGGAATTTGCCCCAGTTTATGACCTGTGGCCGTTTCGTACGAGTCCACGCACGCGCCCATCGCGGGCGGGCGCAGTCTCGCGCGCCGCGTGATTGTCTTTAAGCCGGGCTCGACAGGTCGATGCCGCGCTCGGGCAGCATCACCGGAATGCCGTCGTCCACGCGATAGGCGGTATGCCGATCGGCGGTGACCAGCGCGGCCTCGAGCGGGGCGTCGACCGGGCGGTCGTCGGCATAGCGTGCCTGGCCGGCATCCACCCGCGCGTTAAGGCGCGTGAGCGTGTCCTGATCGGCCAGCGTGACCGCCGCGCCCGATACCGGGCACACCAGAATATCCAGCAGTTTCTTGTCCACGAAGGCCACTCGTTGGGATCCAGGCCGGCGATTCTAGCATCGCCACGATGCGCACCGCGCGCGATTCAAGAAACCGCGCCACTGGCCGCTATCCGTTGTCAGGACATCAGGCGTGGCTGCGCGCGAGCGTGCGTTGCACGCGCAAAGAGAATGGCATGCAAGACGCGACCGACTCCCTCACGAGCGCCTATCGACAGCGCATCCATCCGCATATGGCCTGTATCGCGCTTGGTTTCATGCTGCTGTGCCTGGGGGTGGGGCTGGCCACTGCCAGCCTGCTGCTCGCATTGGTCGTGATCGTGCCGAGTGCAGCGTTGAGCCTGCTGGGGGTATTTTTCGCGCCGGGCACGCGGGCCAGCGCGCTCATGCTGGCGGTGCAGTTCGTCGTGCTCGCGGCACTGCTGGTCGAACAGAGCGGCGGCATGGCCGAAGCGCATCTGGGGGGTTTCATCGGGTTGCTGGCATTGGTGGCCTATGCCGACAGGCGTGTCATCGTCACGGCGACCGCCATGGCGATCCTGCATGCGTGTTTGTTTGCTTATCTGCAATCACGGGGTCTGGTTACGCTTTATGCCGAGCCGGGTGATGGCACAGCCCTGATGAGCCGGCTGGCGATGCATGTGGGCGCGCTGCTGGCCTATGCAAGCGTGCTCGTATATCTGGCGCAGCTGTCGGGCCGGGCGGTTCGGGACCTGTTCGATATTCAGGCATTCGCCGAAGCCGCCGAACGCGGCACGCTGACCCAGATGTTTGCCCCGGCGCAACTGCAGCGACCGGCGATTGCGGCAGTCGCGCGTCTGCAAGCGCGGTTTTCGCAACGCCTGGCTACGGCCAGCAAGGCCGCGGATGCGGTACGCCGGCTCAGCGGTGATGCGACGCAGGCACAACAACGGCTGCAGGTTCAGGCTGAGCGTAGCGGTGTGCATATCGAGCGCATGACCACGAGCACCCAAAAGTTGGGCAGTGCCAGCCGTGAGAGCATCGGCCAGGCCGAGCAGACTCGGGAACTGGCCACCAATGTGGGCGGCGCGCTCGATCAGAGCGCGCAGAGCGTAAAACGTCTGGACGATACGATGGCCCGGGTCGATGAAAGCGCGCGCGATATCGCCCGGCTGCTCGGCGAGCTCGATGCGATCAGCCGACAGACCAACCTGCTCGCGCTCAATGCGTCAGTGGAAGCCGCCCGTGCCGGCGAGCAGGGGCGCGGTTTCGCGGTGGTGGCTGGCGAGGTGCGCACGCTCTCCCAGCGCAGCAGCGATGTGTCACGCGCGATCCGCGAACGCGTCGAGCATTCGCTTGGCCATGTCGAAACCGGGGTCGACGATGTCGAGCGCGCGGCCGAACGCATGCAGGCCGTGGTCGACGTGTTCGAACAGATCCAGCAGCGCATGCATGAAATCAGTGCCTCGGGCGGGGCGCAACGGGTCGGGCTCGATGTGCTCGACGAGGGCATTCGCGCCATGCAGCAGGCAATGGCTGCCTCGGTGCAATCCATCGAAACCACGCGCGAGGTCGCCGATCGCCTGAATCGCGAAGCCGATCTGCTGGGCGAGGCAATCGGTTATTTTCGGATTCCTGCCGACGATATCGCCGGGCCCGGCGGGCGACGCGAACGCCGCCATCGTCAGCGTCCACCCAAGGAATCGGTGACCGAGTCCGTACGTCGGGGCGTCTTGCCGACCTGAGCCGGGCGCTGCGGCAAAACGTCGCGACGCGATTGAAAACAGCGGTCCATGTCGACTGTCCGGGCGCCGGATTAATATATGCTGGGTCGCCCGTTCTCCTGCACACGAGCGATCATGCGCGACGAGGTCAAGGACTACTACGGCCGTCAGCTCACCGGCAGCCAGGATCTGGCCACCACGGCCTGTTGCGATCAGGCCCCGCCTGAACATCTCAAACCGGTATTGGCCAGGCTCCACGACGAAGTGGTCAGCCGCTACTACGGCTGTGGCCTGGTCGCTCCGGCCGCGCTCGAGGGTATGCGTATTCTCGATCTGGGCAGTGGCAGCGGGCGTGATGTCTATCTGTTGTCGGCCCTGGTGGGTGAAGCGGGTGAAGTCGTTGGTGTCGACATGACCGACGAACAGCTGGAAGTCGCGCGCCGACATCAGGACTACCATCGGCAGGCTTTCGGCTTCGAGCGTTCCAACGTGCGTTTTCTCAAGGGCTATATCGAAGCGCTCGACGAACTCGATCTGACGCCGGCGAGCTTCGATATCGTGATCTCGAACTGCGTGATCAACCTGAGTACCGACAAGGCCAAGGTGCTGTCCGACGTCAAACGATTGCTCAAACCCGGCGGCGAATTCTATTTTTCGGATGTCTATGCGGACCGCCGCGTGCCGGCCGAGCTCGCGCGCGATCCGGTGCTCTACGGCGAATGTCTGGCTGGCGCGCTCTACTGGAACGATTTCGAAAATCTCGCCCGCGCCAGTGGCTTTGGCGATCCGCGGTTGGTGGAATCGCGGCGCCTGGGCATCGACAATCCGGCCATCGAAGCGCGTCTGGGCAGTATCCGTTTTTATTCGGCAACCTATCGCCTATTCAATATCGATGCGCTGGAGCCGGCCTGTGAAGACTACGGCCAGGCGGTGATCTATCAGGGCACGCTCGCCGACATGCCGGATGCCTTCGTGCTCGATGGCCACCACAGAATCGAAACAGGCCGGGTATTTCCCGTCTGCGGCAATACCTGGCGCATGCTCGCCGAGAGCCGTTTCGCTGCGCATTTCGAGTTCATCGGCAATTTCGATACCCATTACGGCATCTTTGCCGGCTGTGGCACGACACTGCCTTTCGATGAGGAGTCGCCCGCAAAAGCCGAGGCCGGTGGCTGCTGTTAGCTCGGGGCCGCGTAGGTGGATGAGATGGATCCGCTCCTCCTAATCGGCGTCAAT
>NZ_APNG01000028.1:0-39590 GCF_040361255.1 Salinisphaera sp. T5B8
TTCTTCCTCAAGATACGAGACGCCTTTCCCGGTAATGTGCGATGAACCATTTTTTTTGGGCTGCCACCGCATGAAGTCCTTGGGGGCCGGGTGATTGTTGTCCAGTGGCTCATTGGTCAGCATGTATTCGGTTGCGCGCCGAGACTTACGCTCGAACGAGCCGCACGTCAGCATGCGGATAAACCCGTGGGCCAGCAGTTCATCGCGTGCCCGTGTAGCGCGCCTTTGGCTGGTACCGTTTAACCGCCGCATCATCTCGCGCACGCTCATGTATATGCGGTTATCTCGGCCGTTATATAACGCACGGAACTCGATGAGAAGCGCCCGTGCTTCCGGCGATAAGCTCCGGTACGCGTCGCAATTCAGCTCGTGGCGGTACAGCCTCACGTGCGCCTCGGTTCGGGCCTTTCGTCGGCTCATAAAGCTTGCGCCCGCTGACGTACCCGCTCGTACTCGATACCCAGCTTCATGGCGTCCTCAGGCGCTAAGCCGGCGATCAGCTCGTCGTCCGCCGCGGCATCGAATACATGGGCATCTCTCACCCAAGCATCGCCAGCGAGGTGGAATCGCATGTAATCGCCGCTGAACCCCGTAACGAGTATTCGAGGAAGCGCATCCCGATCACGCCGGCTGCCATGACCATCGCGATGAAATTGGAATAGCGTGAATTCTGGGTAGCTCATATCGCCACCCCGCTGGCGTTAGTCGCCTGGCCGCTAAGGGCTGTACCGAACCTATCCAATTTGAAGGCGCGTAAGGCCGGCCCGGCGTCGATTGCGCCTGCCGAGGCTGACGCTGCCGCGCGGCCCAGATTGGCATCGATTAGCCGATTGCCGTCGTCGTAGACGTTGGCGCCAGGCTTCGCCCGCCGTTGGCGCGCGGCCGCGGCTATAGGCAGCGAGTTACCGAAGTCCATCACTGCCGGTACCGCTGCTCCGCTTTTGATGCGCAAAGCGGCCCTCGTGCTCCCGCCTGCGCGTATGAGCAAGCGTACGCCCTGCTCGATATCGTCGATCATGGATGCCAGCCCGCAAAGAGGGGCGCCGCGCTGAAAGCGCTTCATGCGCTCACCCATGAAGGTCTGCATATTCCGGGCATCGGTGTGCTGATGACGTTGGGTATCGATCAGCAACTCACGGCAATGGCCGTCGGTCGCGGGGCTTCTTCGGTGATAGTTCATTTCACCGCCTCGCCTTCGGTCTGCAGCTCAAGCCACTTTTCGACAGCGGCGCAACTATAGAAGACACGATTTCCGACGCGGGTGCGCGCCGGGCCGGTACGTAGCCAAGCCCAACGTTTGAACTGGATCCCAGAATTCGGACAGAGCACTAAGTGATGATCTGCTCCACAATGGCCGCACCCGGCCAAGGAGCAAGTATGCGACGCAAACGCCGTAATCACTCACCGGCCTTCAAGGCCAAGGTGGCGCTGGCCGCCGTACAAGGCGATCGAACGCTCGCCGAACTGGCCCAGCAGTTCGACGTGCATGCGAACCAGATTACACAGTGGAAACGCCAGCTGGTCGAAGGCGCGACCGAGACATTCGACAAGGGATCATCGGCCTCGGATAACCAAGCCCAGATCGACTCGCTGCATGCCAAGATCGGCGAGCTGTCGATGGAGAACGATTTTTTGGAGCGCGGGCTCGCGCGCTTCGACCCGAAGCGCGGCGGGCCATGATCGATCACGACCACGACCTGCCGATAACCCGCCAGTGCGCGGCGCTCGGTGTCGCTCGATCGACGGTCTACTATCGGCGTCAGCCGGTATCGGATACCGATCACAGGCTGATGCAGCGTATCGATGCGCTGCATCTTGAGCGCCCGTTTCTCGGCAGCCGACGCATCGCTGATGCACTGGCCGACAAAAAGGGCCTGACGGTCAATCGCAAGCGCATACAGCGCTTGATGCGAGTCATGGGTATCACCGCGCTGTATCCAAAACCGCGCCTGTCACGCCCGGCGCCTGGGCATCGGATTTATCCGTATCGCCTGCGGGGTCTGACGATCGATCGGCCCAACCAGGTCTGGGCCAGCGATATCACGTACTTGCCCATGGCGCGCGGTTTTTTATACCTCGTCGCCGTCATGGACTGGTACTCGCGCAAGGTACTGGCCTGGCAGGTGTCGAACACGCTCGATGACGCGTTCTGCGTGGATGCCCTGCAGCGTGCGATCGCACGCTATGGGCGACCCGAGATCCTCAACACGGATCAGGGCAGCCAGTTCACGGGTCGCGCGTTCACCGGCGTGCTCGAAGACCACGCGATCACGATCAGTATGGATGGCCGCGGGCGCTGGATGGATAACGTTTTCATCGAGCGGCTCTGGCGCAGCGTGAAGTATGAGGAGGTCTATTTGAAAGTCTATGACAGCGGGCGCGACGCCAAAGCGGACTTGGCCGATTACTTCGCGTTCTACAACGCCAAGCGCCATCATCAGGGCCTTGATCGGGCTACGCCCGATCAGGTCTACTTCGACACACAGCCGCTACCGCAGGCGGCTTAACCCGGCAGGTCATCACTTAGAAATCGCTGCGGACTGTCCAATGCATGGGGTCCAGCTCAAGGTGATATCCAGCGTCGAAGACGCCCGCGCGCTCAAGCCCGGCTTGCTGCATATCGTCGATCGGGTACTGCAGGTCTATACGCCAACGGTGCTCGCGATTTCCACGCTCGCTTTTCTGGGATGGGCCCTCGGGCCGCTCGCCTTCGGCGCCGATCCCGAGTTTCAGCGCGCGGTGTTCGCCGCGCTGACCGTACTGGTAATGGGCTACCCCTGCGCGGTCGGCATCTCCGCGCCGCTGTCGATCGTGCGCGGTGCCGGTGAGGCGGCCGATAAGGGTGTGCTGATGCGCACCGGCGAAGCCTTCCAGGCACTGCGCAAGATCGACGCTGTGGTTTTCGACAAGACCGGCACACTCACCGAAGGCCGGCCGGCGGTGCGTGATATTCATAACGTCGACGATCACGACGACGACACGCTGCTGGCGGTTGCCGCCGCCGTGGAAGCGGCCTCGGAGCATCCGCTGGGCCGCGCGGTGGTCGAAGCGGCACTGGAACGCGGACTGGATTTCCCCGAGATTGCCGACTTTCAGGCCGAGTCTGGCCGCGGCGTGACCGCGCAGATCGACGGCGAGACCGTGCGGGTCGGCAGTCCGGCGTTTCTGAGCGCCGCCGGCGTGGCATTGGACGCCTTGCAGGAACGCATCGATACCGCCGAACAACAGGGCCACACGGTGATTGTCGTGGCGCGCGGCGATCGCTTGCTTGGCGCGATCGCGCTTGGCGATGCTCTGCGCCCCGACACCGCTGCTACCATAGCCCGACTGCACGACCTGGGCATTCGTACCGCGATGCTCACCGGCGACAACGAACGCACCGCCCGCCATATCGCCCAGCGCGCGGGCATCGACGACGTGTATGCCGGCGTGCTCCCTGATCAGAAGGCCGAGCGCCTGCGTGCTATGCAGCGCGACGCGCGTCTCGCCATGGTTGGTGATGGCATCAACGATGCGCCGGCGCTGATGCAGGCCGATATCGGCATCGCCATGGGCTCCGGCACCGATATCGCCATCGATAGCGCCGATATCATCATCCTCAACGGCCAGCTCGGCGCGGTCATCACGGCATGGGAGATCAGCCGCTGGGGCTATCGCAAGATGTTGCAGAACGTCGGCCTGGCTTTTTTGTTCAACGGCATTGGCATCCCGCTGGCCGCCACCGGTCTGATCTATCCGGTGTGGGCGATGGTGGCTATGGCCGCCAGCGTGACCACCATAGTCGTCAACTCGCTGTGGCAGCGGCCGGCGATGTTTTTCGATGCGGTGGCGAGTGTGGGCGAGTAGCGACGAGCGAGCTTAATGATGGGCTTCTATAACGACGTAGTGTTACCACGGCTTTGTCATATGGCCATGCGTAATCGCCACTTGGCGCCCTATCGACGGCGTGTGTTATCCGGCGCGCAGGGCGAAGTCCTGGAAATCGGCATCGGGTCCGGCCTCAACCTGCCGTTTTACGGGCCGCATGTCCGCGGCATTCACGGCTTGGAGCCGTCACTACAATTGGTTCGCATCGCGCGGCGCGCGGCGGAGCACTCCGCCCGGCCGGTTGCGCTGATCGAGGGCTCGGCAGAAGCCATTCCATTTGATGACAAGAGCCTCGATACGATCGTGACGACCTGGACGCTGTGCAGCATCCCGCATGCGGATCGGGCGCTGGCAGAAATGCGCCGCGTGCTCAAGCCCGGCGGCCAACTTCTGTTTGTCGAACACGGCTTGGGCCCGGATGCAACTGTGGCCGAATGGCAGCGCCGCCTGACGCCTTTCTGGTCGAAGGTCAGCGGCGGCTGTCACCTGGATCGCCCGATCCAGGGATTGATCGCACAAGCCGGCTTTGACTGTACACACCTCGAAACCGGCTACATGAAAGGTCCGACGCCCATGACCTATATGTACGAAGGCCGGGCCGTTCCGAAGTAGACGCCGCATTATTCACCCGGTTGTCTGAAAAAATAACGGCCCCGTACCCCACTCCGGGTGTTGTTTACGGCAGATTTGTGGCCTATATTGAAATTATGAAGTCCACCGTGCTCCACGCGCTGATCTCGATGCTGGTGTTCACCAGCGTGCTGGCCAGTCCAGCGGTCATGGCGTGGACAATGCCGGCCGAGGCTACGGCAAGCGATTGCACGTTGTGTCAGGCCGACACCGCGAAGTCGCAGCATTCCACCGCGGCGACTTCGACTTGCGCAGTGGCCATCTGCGGCATGATGGCTGATGTTGCGCATAATACGGCCGGGATCACGCCCCAGCCGCCCGCGGTACCCACGTTTCATATCGAAACGCATTTGGGCCGCCAACTCGAGGGGCCCGACCCTTTTCCCCCGCGAGCTATCCACGCTTGATCTGACTGACGCCTGAGCGCGTCACAAACTCCGGCTGAGCTTACACATGCCGCGCTCCTGCGGTCTGTGCTGGCCTGTCATGCGACACCAACCATTACGTCGCATGGGCGCGCTAAACGGCTTTCCGGGCATCCCTAGATCACGTGGAGTTCTTCCCATGACCCAACTACGCAATGCGACCATGGCGCGGCTGACGCTCATGCTCTTTCTGTTTGTCTCGACCGGCGCGGCTATCGCGGCACCGGTACAGGCCCGCCTTTACCACAACCCCGGCTGCATGTGCTGTGAGCAGTACGCCGACTACCTCAATGGCAAGGGGTACGACGTCGACGTGCTCGACACCGACGATATGGCGGCTCTCAACGAAAAGCACGGCATCGAACCGGCGTTGTCGTCCTGTCATACCACCCTCATCGGCGACTACGTCGTCGTCGGTCACGTGCCTGAACCGGTCGTTGCCAAGCTGCTGCGCGAGGAACCCGATATCCGGGGTATCGCGCTACCCGGCATGCCGAGCGGCTCGCCGGGCATGCCCGGCAATAAAAGCGAACCGTTCGTCATCAAAACGCTGAATGGCGACGTTTACACGACGTATTGAGCCTTTATTCAGGCAATTACCGAGGGTATCAATGATGAAAAGCTGTAATTCCGAAGCATCGACTTCGTCGTCCGACTCGGCTCCTTCAGCCCGGCGCTGGCTCGAGCCGCGCAGCGTGCTTGTGGGCGGCGTTGCCGCCGCGGCGGTCGGGCTCGTATTCAACTGGAACTGGGTCGTGGCCATCGGGGCCGTCCCGCTGCTGTTCACTCTGCCCTGCATGATCATGATGGGTTGGATGATGTGGAGCATGCGGCCGAAGGCCACTGACGATACAACGGCCCGGCAGGAACCAAACACTCAAACCCGTTATTCACAGCAGACAGCGCAGTCGAGCGCACTTTCTGCCCAATCCAACGAGGACTAGAACATGCGTACAACAGTAAAAACGATCATCGCCGCTGCCCTGATCGCGGGTGGGCCCGCCGTATTCGCCGCAACGCAAGGCGACGACCCCAAGCCGGCATCCGAGGGCAACATGGGCCACATGATGCAAGGCCAGGAGGGCAAGGGCCACGGCATGGGCATGAGGGGCGATGGCAACATGCCCATGATGAAAATGATGGGTCAGATGAACGACATGATGGAAACCTGCAACAAGATGATGCAGAGCAAGATGGAGAATATGAACGGCCCGGACGGTTCGACCGACAAGGGTTAGACACAACCGCGCCGGCGGCCACCGGAATTGAGGCCGCCGGCATTTTCTTCATCGAACAGGAGTATAGAAATGAGCCTACGTCTAGGCGATACCGCCCCGAATTTCACGGCCGACACCACCGAAGGCCGCATCGATTTCCACGAATGGCTCGGCGACGGCTGGGGCATGTTGATGTCGCATCCGGCTGATTTCACACCGGTGTGCACCACGGAGTTGGGCGCAGTTGGCGGCCTCAAGGAAAGGTTCGCCCAGCGCAACGTGCAGGCCATCGTGGTTTCGGTGGATTCGGTGGATGATCACAAACGCTGGTCGGCTGATATCGAGGAAACCCAAGGCCAGTCCGTGAACTTCCCGATCATCGGCGATTCCGACCACAAGGTCGCGGAACTCTACGACATGATCCACCCGAACGCCGGCGACACGTCGACGGTGCGCAGCGTGTTCATCATCGATTCCAACAAGAAAATCCGGATGACGCTCACTTATCCAAAGAGTGCCGGGCGCAATTTCGACGAAATTCTGCGGGTGATCGATTCGCTGCAGCTGACCGACAATTACAAGGTCACCACGCCGGCCAACTGGCAGGACGGCGACGATGTGATCGTATCGCCCGCGCTGTCCAACGAGGAGGCCGAGAAGCTGTTCCCCGCCGGCTGGAACGAGCTCAAGCCCTATCTGCGCATAACCCAGCAGCCGAACAAGTAACGACCGAGAGTGTGCTGCCCCGGATACAGGCGCGTTGTTGTATCTGGGGCGTTACCGGCGATCACGTCATGAGCCGTCCGCGCTGGGCATGGATCCGATCGATGCATGACGTCGGCCATCCAACCACAGGCTTGTTTCCGACATGCAAACCCAAGCGCCGTACCAAGAGGTTGTCGCGGAATACGCTCGGATTGCGGGCCGCTATGATCGGAAGTGGTCGTTCTATATCGAGGCGACGATGCAGGAGACGATCGCGCGTTTGCCGCTGGGCGAGGAGGATCGATTACTCGATGTGGGCTGCGGAACGGGCGCCCTGCTTTATCGTCTTGCGGCCGTTCATCCCGCAACTCGGTTCGTGGGCGTGGATCCGGTACCCGCCATGCTCAAGGTCGCGCGCCGCAAACTCCCGTCTGATATAGCACTTCATGAGGGATGGGCAGAGCAGATCCCATTTGCCGACGCGCAGTTCGACCTCGTCGTTTCCTGCAGCATGTTTCACTACGTCGCGCGGCCGCTCGACGCCTTGATCGAAATGCGGCGCGTGCTGCGCCCCGGCGGCCAGCTCGTGCTCACCGACTGGTGTGGCGATTATCTGATGTGCCGGCTGTTCGAGCGCTATCAACGGCTGCGCGCTCATGCGCACGCATGGACCTATCGAACGCATGAGTGCGCTCGAATGCTCAAAGAAAGCGGCTACGCCGCCGTGCAGGTCGAAACCTACAAAATCAACTGGCTCTGGGGGCTCATGACCGCCCGTGGTACCCATGTTCAAGCTTAATTTTCTACCGAAACGACAAGATCGGCGAGAAGCCCGATGGCGATGAACGCAGATTTGCTGTTCGTCTGCCTGGCGTTGGCCGCACTGGGCCTCGTGTTGTTGGCCGTGGTCTTGCGCACATTGCTACGCACCGCGCGCCGCGGGTGGCTGATAGCGGCTGTGGTGCTAACCACAGCACTGCTCTGGATCGATATCGTCATCATCTGGTGCTTGGTCGAATACAGCCTGTTTGCTGTCGACTTTAGTAGTGACGGTTTGCGCACGCTCCTTGAGCGCGCTGGCCCCCTGGGCGCCTGCCGCGTCCATCGGCCTGATGACGGCTCATTCGTTCGTGCCGTTCCCGGCCGAGGTGATCGCAATCGCCAATGGCGTCGTCTTCGGCTCCTGGCTGGGTGTACTGCTCACCTGGGCGGGCGCAATGATCGGCGCAATACTGAGTTACGAGATCGCACGGGCCCTGGGCCCGGCCACGCGGACGCGCTTGGTTCCGCTGCGTTACCAGGCGCGGTTGGATGCATTCGTGAGTGATAGCAGTATTTCGACACTGCTGACCGCGCGCCTGATACCGATCATGTCCTTCAATCTGGTCAATTACGCCGCGGGACTCGCCGGCGTGCCACGGTGGACGTTCGTCTGGACCACCGGCGTGGGTATTTTGCCGCTAACCGTACTGAGCGTACTGCTCGGCAGTCAGGCGCTGCACCTGCCGGTCTATATCTGGATTCTGGCGGGGGTTGCCGTGCTGATCCTGTTCGGCGCGGCGCGCGTCATCCGATCGCGGGGCGCGCATGAGCGAAACCGCGAGCACGACCATTCCAGGGCGCGGGATCGCCGCCGCCAAAACGCCACGCGATGACGATCTGGACGAATCTTCTGCTGGCGCTGTTCGCCGGCGTGCTGCTCAATCTCACGCCGTGTGTGCTACCCGCGTTGCCCATCAAGTTGCGCACGATCGCGCGTGTGGTGGGCAGCGGTAAGCGACAACGCTTTTTGGCAGCGATCGCGCTGCTGGCCGGCACGCTCACCTTCTTCGGCGCGCTCGCTTTGGCGACCGCCATGCTGAACTGGACCTGGGGCACCCTGTTCCAGGCGTTCTGGTTTCGCGCGGCACTGGCTTTCCTGCTCGCCGGCCTCGGCGTTTACAGTCTCGCGGGGCGCGGCGTGCAACCACCCCAATGGGTCTACCGCGTCCAGGGCAACGGCTATGCCGAACCCTACTTGGCCGGTTTTCTGGCCGCGGTCTTGTCCGCGCCCTGCACCGGGCCTTTCCTGGGCGGCGTCATGGCATTTGCGCTCACGCAGGCGCCGAGCACGATCTTCGCGCTGTTCATGGCGGTGGGCGTCGGGTTGGCCCTGCCCTACCTCGTTCTGCTGGCCCGACCCGGACTACTGACACGCATACCACGCAGCGGCGCGTGGCTATCCCGCGTGCAGCAGGTCATGGGCCTGATTCTCCTGGCCGGCGCGACGTTTTTTGCAACGACCGTGCTCGCGGAACGCGTCGGCACCCTGCTGTGGACCGCCTGGCTCGGGACCCTGGCTTTCTGGTTGATCCGCGCATTGGTGGTCGGCCCCGGATTCGGCGCGCGTTTGGTACCGGCGCTCGTCTTGGTCGCTGGCGTGGCCGGCGCCGTCACGCTCGGCTTTGATCGTGGGGCCGGCGCACAGCACGCGTTGCCTTGGCAGCCGCTAACGGAGCGCGCGCTTGCCGAGGCCCGCACTGCCGGCGCGCCGGTGCTTGTCGAGTTCACGGCGGATTGGTGTATTAACTGCAAAGTTCTGGAACAAACCGTTTACGCCGACGCCACGATTGTGAAATCCGTCGATGCAGCCCAGATGCGCGTTCTACGCGCCGATCTCACGCGGCCGGACGCTGCGCTTGATGCCTACCTACGATCCTTCGGTGGCGCCGGCCTGCCCTTCGCCGTGGTCTTGAAGCCGGACGGGACCGTGCACCGACGCCTACCCGATCTATTTACGGTGGGCACTTTGAAAACAGCCATCGAAACCAGTGGAGAGCAGACGCGTGTCGACCCGTAAGAGTTTTGTCCTCACTTGGCTGTTGCCAGCGACCATCGCGGTCACGGTCAGCGGCCTTTTTCTTTTCTCGCAATGGACCGCGCCTAGTACGAAATCCGAAGTGCAATCGACGACCGACCAGTCGACCGGTAATAACCGGGATGGCAAGTGGGACGTTGTTGACCTCTATACCGCGTCAGAGTCACCAACAGCCTCGAACTCCGCCCCGCCGCAAACACAACGTTTTAGCGCGGCCCACGTGGATCTCGACGCAACGCGCGACGGCAATACGATCCAAATAGAACTGGACATCGCTTCGGAGTGGCATATCAACGCCAACCCCGCCTCTTTCGACTTTCTTATACCGACCGAAATAAAGGTATTTGCTAACGGCGTGCTGTTATCGACCGAGCTTGCATACCCACCGGGCGATGAACTCGACGTCGGCCTTGAAGACCCGATCCTGGTGTATTCGGGCAAGGTTAAGTTGATAGCAGCTCTGGATAACGTTGCCAACAACGACATACCCACCGTCGAGGCCGTGGTACAAGCCTGTAATGACTCGGGGCTGTGCCTTCCGCCCTCAACGCTTTCTACGTCGATTCCGAGCACCGCGAACCCATCGCTACCTTAAGCTGCATATAAGCTTCAAAAAACTCTAAGGTCTCCGGTCGCTAATGTAAGCAGAGACGAGAACATGTCCGACCTCGCATGCATGCGCCTCGCGCCTTAGAACCACCCAACCTCGATGATTTACAAAAACCTTTTTTGCTCGAGCAAAACTTAGCCGGCGGCCATTGCGAGCCTCGTCCATTTTGATATAGTAGAAGAATGCGTGCCTTCTTGGTTCTAATTTTGCTGTTGCAAGCCTTGGTCGCCCAGGCGGGCGTTCCGGGGATATCTTGCCTGCACGATTCCGAGCACGCTAACGCGGAAACATCCGCTGTTACGAACCCGGGTGCGACGGCCAGCGAGCACTCGCACGCGACGAAGCACGTACAGGGTAATGGCGACTCCCCATCCCATGAGCGGTGCTGCTGCACGTTCATGGGCCATTGCTCCTCGAGTGCAGTCGACACCAGCTTCCGAACTGATGCGCTGTTTCCCCCTGCGGCGCACTTGGTGAGCCGTGCGTCTGTTTCGGTCGCACCCGGGTTCGAACACCCTCCCTATCGACCGCCGTCTATTCGCGTCTAATTGAAGCTTTTGGTGCATCACGCATGCGCCGAACATCAATCAGAACGGTGGTTGCAGCTTTTGCATAGCGTTTCACTAGGAGATTGTTGAAAGTCGCCACTTGGCGGTTATCTCAGCAAAGTCCTAGAGCGCCGTGCTGCGTCACCGTTCCCACGGAGACGCATTGTGCGAACTTGGAAAATTGTCATAGCGACCCTACTCGTGAGCTTGCTCATCGTAGGCGGCGCAGCCGCCGGAGTCATTTATTCCGGTGTCTATAACGTCGCGGCGACCAGCGACCACTGGCCGATCACGCGCTGGGCATTACAGAAAACGGTCCATCGCTCGGTTGAACGGCAGGCATCCGGCATCGACGTCCCGCCGCTGGGCTCCGAAAAACAGCTGCTGGCCGGCGCGGTCAACTTCGACGCCATGTGCAGTAGCTGTCATACCCCGCCGGGCGCACAGCCATCGGCAGCGGCGCAGGGCATGTATCCCGAACCGCCCGAGCTGACCCATGCTGCGCGTGAGAAAAGCCCGGGTGAAATCTTCTGGGTGATCAAGCACGGCATTAAAGCCTCGGGCATGCCGGCCTGGGGCGCGTCGCACAGCGACGACGATCTATGGGCGATGACCGCCTTTATCGCGCAGTTGCCGGATATGACGCCCGCCGATTATCGGCAGATGCTGCAGACCGCACAAGCCAGCGGCATCGGCCATGGCGCCGGCGGTCATCACGGTGAGTCGGGCGACGGTCATCCCGCCGAAGATGCCAACGGCCAGGACCACGGCCACAACGATGGCGACGAGCAAGCACCTGGGCACCGCGATGGCTCAGCGCCGCATTCCGACTCGGGTAGCCGCCCTCATGCCCACGGCTAAGCGCCGAAACCCCTCGCATTTCACAACACAAATTCAGGAGCACTGTAGATCAATGCCTAATCGAACCTATAACAGCGACCGACGCCGGCTGCTGCGCGCCATGGGCGCCACTGGCCTGCTGGCCGGTTTCAACGCCCTGCTGCCGGCCTATGCCCGCAGCGGCGCAGCACGCCATCTCGACACCGCAGCGGCCCGCGTGCCCGGCGGCGGCGCTCGCGACGTCCTGATGGACGTGCATGTCCGGCGCGAAATGATCGATATCGCCGGCGGTCATGCCTCGGCCATCACCCTCAATCATTCCACGCCGGGGCCGATCGTCGAACTCTGGGAAGGTCGCAACGCGCATCTGCGCGTGCACAACCATCTCGACGAGTCCACCTCGATCCACTGGCACGGCATCCTGCTGCCCTTCCAGTTCGACGGCGTACCGGGCGTAACTTTTCCCGGCATCGACCCGGGCGCCACCTTCGACGTCGAGTTTCCGGTTCGCCAGGCCGGCACCTACTGGTACCACAGCCATACCGGCATCCAGGAACAGATCGGCCAGACCGGCCCGATCGTCATCCATCCCGCGGGCGACGACGGCATAAACGCCGACCGCGAATACGTGCTCATGCTCAACGACTGGACGTTCGAGGATCCGCATCGCGTGATCGCCAAGCTCAAGGCAGTCAGCGACTACTACAACTTCAGCGAGCGCACGCTCGGTGATCTCGCCGAGGATTTTCGCAAGTCCGGTGTCGCGGCCACACTCAAGGATCGCCTGGCCTGGGGCGATATGCGCATGAGCCCGCGCGATATCGCGGACGTGACCGGCTACACCTACAGCTATCTGATGAACGGCGTGCACCCCGAAGCCAACTGGACCGGGTTGTTCACGCCCGGCGAGCGGGTCCGCCTGCGGGTGATCAACGCCTCGGCGATGACCTATTTCAATGTCCGTATCCCCGGTCTCGCGATGACCGTCGTGGCGGCCGACGGCAAGGAAGTTCAGCCGGTCGAGACCGACGAGTTCCAGATCGGCGTGGCGGAAACCTACGACGTGATCGTTGAACCGAAAGCCGAGCAGGCCTATACGATCATGGCCGAAAGTATGGATCGCAGCGGCTATGCCCGCGGCACGCTGGCGCCGCGTATGGGCATGGTCGCGCCGGTGCCCGCTCTGCGCGAGCAGCCCCAGCGCACCATGATCGATATGGGCATGGATATGTCCGATATGGACATGGGCGACATGACGATGTCGCACGAACCGGGTCAGATGAAGATGGGCCACGACAAGATGTCCATGGATCACGGCTCGATGCAAGAGATGGGCACGCCCAAAAAGGATTCCGGCATGGCCGGCATGGGTCACGATATGAAAAAGATGGCCCATGGCACGGGGCCGAACGCCGGCACCATGGGCACCGGCGCTATGATGGAGAAACACGGCCCGGTTATCGCCAAACACGGCCCAGATATGCACGGCGCCGGCAATATCAACGTGGCCAACGCCCAGCGTGATCGCCTGGCCGAGCGCGGTACCGGTCTCGAAGACGTCAACCATCGCGTGCTCACCTATAACCAGTTGCGCAACGTCACGGCCATGCAGGACCGGCGCGAGCCCTCGAAAACCGTCGAGGTCCACCTGACCGGCAATATGGACCGCTATATGTGGTCGTTCGACGGCGTGAAGTACGGTAATTCCACGCCTATCGAGTTCCCCTACGGCGAGCGCATCCGGCTGGTGCTGGTCAACGACACGATGATGGAGCACCCGATCCATCTGCACGGCATGTTCATGGAGCTGGAGAACGGCCAGGGCGATCACCTGCCGTTCAAGCACACCCTCAACGTGCTGCCGGGTTCGCGCGCGTCGCTGTTGATCACCGCCGACGAGCCGGGCCGCTGGGCCTTTCACTGCCATCTGCTTTATCACATGGAAATGGGCATGTTTCGCGTCGTGCGCGTGAGCGATCAATCGGGAGACGAGAATGTTTAAACAGGCGATAACAACGGCCGTGGGGGCCGCGACGCTGCTTTTCGGCGCCGCCCTGCCGATTCATGCAGCGCCCGAGGGCAAGGCCGAGCTCGATTCGATCGTACCCGACGGCCCGATCGATCCGGCCAGCGGTGCGCCGCTGGATTGGAACAAACCGGTGCCAGACCAGCAGATTCACAAAATGCTGCTCATCGACCGGCTCGAATACGGCGCCACCGACGGTACCGACAACTATCTCTGGGACACCCAGGCCTGGTTCGGCGGCGACTGGAACAAGCTCTGGCTCAAAAGCGAGGGTGAAGGCCCGATCCACGGCGGTTCGCCGGAAGACACCGAGTTCCAGGCGCTCTATAGCCGCACCGTCACCCCGTTCTGGAACGTTCAGGCCGGGCTGCGCTACGACGTCAACCCGAATCCCGATCGCGGTTTTGCGGTACTCGGCCTGCAGGGGCTGGCGCCCTACTGGTTCGAGACGGATACCGCGCTATTCGTCAGCGAGGACGGCGACGTGAGCTTGCGCGGCGAATTCGAGTACGAGTTGCTGCTCACCCAACGGCTGATCCTGCAGCCGCGCCTCGAGTTTAACGCCGCCGCCCAGGACGTGCCCGAATACGGTATCGGCAGCGGGCTGAACAATACGGAAATGGGTGTGCGGCTGCGCTATGAAATTCGGCGCGAGTTCGCGCCCTATATCGGCGTGCGCTGGGAGCAGACCTACGGTGACACCAAGGATATGGCACGGGCCGAGGGCGAGCCGACCTCGTCGACTGCTTTCGTGATCGGGCTGCGTGCCTGGTACTGAGACGTCATTAACGCTAGATCCCAGGCCGGTATCGCGCGGAGGCGATACCGGCCTGCGTGACGATTCTGTTGGGCGCGCCGATCCGAATCGGGTTGCGCACTCGTGATCGACAAAATCACCCATCGCCCCTGTTGACTCCGTACCTAACTACCGCCTTTAGAGTGGGCTAAACGACAAGGGATGACAAACATGACCTATTCCATAGGACAGCTTGCCAACGCCGCAGACACCCGGGTAGAAACCATTCGCTATTACGAGCGGCGCGGATTGATGCCCGAGCCGCCGCGTGCGAACAGCGGGTATCGCCGTTACCCGCGCGACGCAGAACAGCGGCTGCGCTTCATCCGGCGTGCCAAGCGGCTGGGATTCACGCTGAAAGAGATCATGGCACTACTGCGGCTGCAGGCGGGCGGCGAGCGCGCCGACATCAAGGCGATCGCCGAGGACAAGCTGGACGAAATCGAAACCCGCCTGGCGGATCTCGAGCGCATGCGCGTCACGTTGCACGACGTCACCCGCCGTTGCTCAGGCCGCGGACCGGTCACCGGCTGCCCCATTATCGAAACCCTCAACCACGAGCCAAAACAGCATACCCAGCGCGACACGGACGTATGCCGTGACGGCAACGGCCTTTGAAGGGACCCAGGCTCGGGTCGGTCGCTTGACGAAATGTTCCGTTGTGCCTAGCGCCGCGCAATGCCGGTATGTGGCGGGCCGGCAACCCAGCCGCCACTTGGTCTTACCAATATGACGACAAGGAAATACGTAATGAAAAAACTTGTAACCGCAACGACCCTGACATTTGCACTGGCCTTACCCATGGCCTATGCCGAGCAGGGGCATCACGACGCCGAGCAGGCCACGAGCTCGAAGATGGGTCAAAGCATGGGTGACATGGACAAAGGGGCCATGCACGAGCGCATGCAGAAGATGCATCAGACGATGCAGGAAATTCACGAAACCCAGGATTCGGAAGAACGTCAGCGCCTGATGCAAGAGCACATGCAGCAGATGCACAAGGCCATGGGCGGCATGCACAGCATGATGGGCGCCAACGGCATGGGCGAGAACATGACCATCGAACAGCGCCAGCAGATGATGCACAAGCGCATGGACATGATGCAGGAAATGATGGGCCAGATGATGGAGCAAATGCAGGCCCAGCAAGAGCCGACGCAGGACTAACCGTCATGGATTGCATCGCACGCCCCGGTGTCCGGGGAAGCCCCCTCCTTCGACCACCGAGTGTTGCGATGCAATCCACCTCAACAGTGGCCATACCCGTTATTCACCCAACCCGACATCCCCATATCAGGAGGCGATATGAAGCGACAAAAAACCCATCCTACGCATCAAGACCCGGTCTGCGGCATGGAGGTCAGCTACACCACTGCCGCTGATGAATTCACCTTACGCGGCAAGACCTATTACTTCTGCTCCCGCGCCTGCCGGGAGGCGTTCGAGGTAGAGCCGGCTCGCTACATCCGGCCGCATCGGCAACACGGGGTCGGGCCGTCATAGGCCACCCGGATGCCAGGGCCCGACGGATCCTATTGGCGCGCGTTAGCTCGTCAGCAATCTACCACTGTCAGCAGGAGCACCGTTCTATGAAACTCCGTTGTCAATCTTGTTCTTTCAGCCACGGCGAGAAATATGCCCGAGCAGTCCATACAGCGTCAGTCCACCATTACCTGCCCCATCTGCGGGCATCAGCGCACGGAAACCATGCCCACCGATTCCTGTTTATATTTTTACGAGTGTGTCCGCTGTAAAACCTTGCTCAAGCCCAGGTCGGGAGATTGCTGCGTGTTCTGCAGCTACGCCAGCGTGAAGTGCCCTCCCAAGCAGGATGAATCACATGCGTACTAGCTATGGGGCCCAAGCCGGCATCTTAATTGACTCGCCCGGCGCTGGCGCTTCGCGCCCTCCAGAACAGATTTTTATCCGCTCCGCCGGCAACCGGGCTCCGGCGATGGGCCTTTCGACTGCATCGCCTTACAGGAGGCCGAGTCATGAATGAATCATTCAACCACGCGGGCGCCTGGGGTATCGCACTGATCGTCATCGTGCTGATCTCCTGGCTTTTCTATCGCTATTTCGCACCGCAGAACTGGCGCGAATGGGCCGGCGCGGGCGTAGTACAGGCATTTATCATTGCACTGTACGCCGAGATGTACGGTTTTCCGCTCACGGTCTATTTGCTGGTGCGCTTCTTCGGTCTGGATAACGGCTACGCCAGCGCCAACCTCTGGTCAAGCCTGGTCGGACTGGGCGAAACCGGCATGTTGATCTCGATGCTGCTCGGCTACGCGCTCGTCTTTATCGGCATCGGCCTGTTTATCCAGGGCTGGCGCCAGGTCTACAAGGCACGACACGAAGACCGGCTGGTAACCGACGGACTGTATGCGTTCGTGCGTCATCCCCAATACACCGGGCTATTTCTCGCCGTGTTCGGCGAAGGCGTGGTGCACTGGCCCACGCTGTTCTCGGTCGGCCTGTTTCCGGTGATTGTGCTCGTCTACACCTGGCTGGCGCGGCGCGAGGAAAAACAGGTGCTCGCCCAATTCGGCGACGCCTATCGCGACTATCAACGCCGCGTGCCGATGTTTATCCCGCGCTGGGGCCAATGGCGCCGACTCGCATCGGCCTCACGCGATCGTAACGACGACGATGCCGCATGACGCATATCTTCGTGCGCCGTTTATTACGCCTCAAACGCAGGAGTAAATGATGAATCAGGGACATAGCGGCCACGTGGGCCACATGCCGTCTAGCGGACCCGGCATGGCAATCTCGGCCTGGCTGACGGGCATCTATTTCTTTATCGAGATGGGAATCGGGTTGTGGACCGGTTCGATCGCGGTAATTTCGGATGCCTTCCATACCTTCTCGGCCGTGGGCGGTGTGTTGGTAGCCATTGTCGCCGCGCGGCTGGCGCATCGTCCGGCCGATGAAGATCGCAGCTTCGGTTGGTACCGGGCCGAGATTATCGGCGCGCTGGTCAATGGCGGCTTTCTGCTCGGCATGGCGTTGATCGTGATCGTCATGGGCGCGATGCGCCTGGCCGCACCGGTCGATCTGCCGACCGCACCCATGCTGTGGGCGGCCGCCGGCGGCTTGTTCACCGAATTCGTCTCGCTGGGTCTGATCTGGAAGCAAAGCCGCACCGATCTCAACGTTCGCGGCGCGCTGTGGCATATCATCCAGACCTTCGTGGGCAGCATCCTGATCATCGTCACCGCCCTGGTAATTCGATACACGGGCTTCCTGCTGATCGACCCGCTGCTCGGCATCGCGTTCGGCTTTGTGCTGCTCTGGGCGAGCTGGGGCATTCTGCGCGACGCCGCGCATCTGTTGATGGAGGGCACGCCCGGCGATATCAGCCTAAGCGAGGTGATCGAGGCCCTGGAGACACTCGAGGGCGCTGCCAATGCCCACCATGTGCATGCCTGGGCGCTCACGAGCGGGCGCTATGTATTCTCCGGGCATTTGCGAGTCGCCGAGGGCGCCGATCCACAGGCCGTATTGAAGGCCGCCCACGGCATGCTCAAGGAAGAATACGGTTTCTTTTTCGCCACCCTGCAAGTCGAGGCGATTTGTCTTGACGAATCCGACGCAACCGCGATTGACGTGACGCGCGCAGCACCGAGCAGGACAGAACCATGAAGACACTGCTGCTACTGGCATTGATCACGGTCTCCGAGGCGACCATCGGCGTGTTCGTCAAGCTCACCGATGGGCGGATTCCGATCCAGACGCTGACGTTTTATGCCATGGCCTGCGCGGCGGCCTTTCTGTTCGTCGCACGCGCTATAGCGAGCGGTGAATGGCCGCGGTTTCCCAGGGGCAACGTCAAGGATACGGCGCTGATCGGCGTACTGATCGCCGCCCAGGGCGGCGTATTCAACTACGCCATGTCGCTGGTGCCGATTGCCAACGCGGTGATCTTCTGGAGCATCGCGCCGTTTTTCGTGTTCATCTTCTCGGCGTTGTTTCTGGGCGAAAAGGCCAAGAAGAGCTATATCGTGATTTTCGCCATTGCCATGGCCGGTATCGCCCTCGCCAATCCGCTCGGCGGTGGCCACATGCTGGGCAATTTCGTCGCCCTGGCCACCGGGGTCATCTATGCCGCGATGGTCACCTACATGCGCTATGAGGGCAAGAGCGAAACCGGCAACGATATCGCCTGGTCGCTGCTGGTCGCCGCACTCGTGCTCTCGCCCTTTGTGTTGATCTCCGGTCCCGGCGCGATTACGGCGATGATTAGCTATCCGACACTCGGAATCGACCTGCCGGTGATGCTGTGGACGCTCGGGCTTGGCGTTGTCTCCACGGGTTTCGCCTATTTCGGTATCTCGATCGTGTTGAAGACGATCAACGCCAACGTTTATGCCCTGGTCGACATCATCGTGTCGCCGGTCGTGGCTTCGACCCTGGGTTTCGTGATCTTCGCCGAGGTGCCGGGCCAGAGCATGGTCTATGGCGGCGCAATCCTGCTGGGTGCGGGCTTCTGGCTGACGCGCGAGATGTCGCAGGAAGACAAGAACCGGCCCGTGCACCCGTGTCAGGCCCACACACAGGCAGCGCAGGCGTAACAACGCAGCGGCACGCGCTCGAGAGGCAAACCAATGGCGGATTTCAGAACAACACAAAAGGACACGGCTCGCAGGCGTTTTCTGAGCACGGCGCTGGCCGTGACCGGCGCCACCGGTGCAGTCGCTGTGGCCGTTCCCTTTATGCGCTCGTGGCAACCCAGCGCCCGTGCCCGGGCCGCCGGCGCGCCGGTCGAGGTCGCGCTCGGCGCGATCGCGCCGGGCCAGCAAGTGCTGGTGACATGGCGGCGCAAGCCGGTGTGGGTGCTGCGCCGCACGCCCGACATGCTACAGCGACTGCGCAGTGGCGAGCTGGAGTCGCGCCTGCTGGATCCGGATTCTCAAGCGGACCAACAGCCCGAATATGCCGAAAACCCGGTGCGTTCCGTTCGTCCGGACATTTTCGTCGTGGTGGCCATCTGCACCCATCTCGGGTGCATACCGAACTTCCGCCCCGAAGTCGGCGAGACGCCGTTCGATCCACGATGGCCCGGGGGTTATTTTTGTCCGTGCCATGGCTCCAAGTTCGACTTTGCCGGGCGTGTATTCAAGGGCGTACCGGCGCCCCTGAATCTGGTGGTACCGCCCTATCGATATACACAGCGCGACACGGTAATCATCGGAGAAAACCCGACGATATAAGCGAAACATCGGAGAACACGCGTATTTTTATGCAACAGGAGAGCTTTCATGGAATGGTTGATCGATAACTGGTTCTGGGTACTGTTCGGCGGTTTATTTATCGGTATGCACCTGTTCGGGCACGGTTGTCACGGCGGCCACGGCCGGCATGGCGGCCACGGAAAAGACAGCGGCACCAAAGACCGATCGGCGGACCAGAAAGGCCCGGCCGATGAGCATTCGAATCACAAACATTAGACAATCGGCGGCTTCGCCCTCGATATGGCCTTAGGAGAGACGGAACATGCTTAATACCAAGCTGGTGAGCTGGGCGCTGGCCCTGTTTGGCGCCGTAAGCTTCATCATCTGCGTCATTTACGGACTCGTAACACCGCAAAGCCTGCATATGCATGCATTTCTCGAGCAGGTGCTACCGGCGTTCGAATGGTTGACCTGGTGGGGCTTTCTGCTCGGTCTGGTAGAAAGTTTCGTATTCGGCGCCTACGCCGGGCTCGTCTTCTGCCCTATTTACAACGGCCTCAATCGCCGATTCGGCAACGCTCGCGAGTCGTGATCTCGGCAAAGAAGATAGTGGCAACGGAGAAGATGGACGATGAAAAGACAAACCAATGAACGCACCCGAACGGATCCGGTTTGCGGCATGAAAGTCAGCTACACCGCCGCGGTCGAGGAATACCTGTATCAGGGCACGTTCTATTATTTCTGTTCGAGCGCCTGCCGCGAGGCGTTCGAGTTCAATCCCGTGCAATACGTGCGGCGTCATCGCCAACACGGAATGAAGACGCGGTGACTTTTCGGCTGCGTCACCAAGCCGGCACTTCGAGCACGTCTGTCGCCGGACAACTGTTCGCGCGGGCACGCCGGGACCGCTGCGAGCCAATCTTGTGGCCGGGCGATGAGTCTTTTGGCCTGTTCACCGAGGGCGATTCGCTCTATGCCGCCATGCAGGCGGCCATCCGCGCAGCCGAGCGCGAGGTCGTGCTGGAAAGCTATATCTTCGCCGATGACGAGGTCGGCCGCGCGCTTGCCGACGTCCTCGCCGAACGCGCACGCTCGGGCATCGACGTGCGCGTGCATCTGGACGCGGCCGGCTCGCTGTTCTGGGCCTCGCGCGACCTCGATCGTTTTTTGCGGGACAGCGGCGTGACGTTACGCTGGTTCCACCGCTGGCACTGGTCGCGCCCGTTACGCTACAACCAGCGTAATCACCGCAAGCTGCTGGTCGTGGATCGACGCCAGGCCTTCCTCGGCGGCTTCAATATCCACCGGGAGAACTCGCGCCGACACTATGGTGAACGCCGCTGGCGAGACACCCATGTCGCCATGACCGGGGATCTGGCAACGCAAGCACAGGCTGCATTCGAGGCTCTCTGGCAACGCTGCCTCTGGCGGGCGCTACCGCAGGCGCACTCTTCCAGCGCCGTGGTATTGCCGAACAAAACCGCTGACTGCGCGCACCGACTGCGCTGTGTCTTCGCCGCCATGTTCGCGTCGGCACAGCACCATATCGAACTGACCACCCCTTACTTCGTACCCGACGGATGGACCCAGCAGGCCCTCGGACAGGCGGCCGAACGCGGGGTGTCGGTCCGTTTGCTGGTCCCCAGGAAAAGCGACGTGGCCCCGATACGCTGGATCGCGCGGCGCATCTATGCGCGTTTGCAATGTCGAGGTGTGCGGGTGTTTGGCTATCACACACGTCTGTTGCACGCCAAAACGGTGACGATCGACGGCGACTGGGTCAGCGTAGGCACCGCGAATCTCGATTATCGTAGTCTGTTCGTCAATCACGAACTCAACCTGTGCGCGCGCAACCGCACGCTCGCATCGGCGTTGACAACGCAATTCGAGACAGATCTGGCCGATGCCGAGGAATTCACGACCACGTGGCCAAGACAGCGGACGATGGCCCGTGTCTTGGCACCCGTGGCCTGGGCAGCCCGGCGGTGGCTATGACCTGCGCCTGGTGTGTGCCGACCTGCAGCCGCAGTCGCACGCTCCGGCCGATACTGTCTCATAAGCACCGCTTGGCGCAGTGCAGGCTGCACGAGAACGAGTGCATCGGCCCTTCCTGGTGCGCCCATGCGCTCCGCGAACCGGCGCGAGCGGAACCTAGATCTCGCCCGTCCCCGTCGGTCTGAGCCATGGCGATCCGCAATGTCGTGCTTACGGTATTGGTTACCTTTCTCTGGGCGATCTGCTTTCCGCTTATCCAGGTCGGCCTGACCGACGCCCCGCCAATGGTCTTTGCGGCCCTGCGTGCAGCGCTGTCGGGGGTACTCGTTATTGTTCTGGCCGTCGGACTGGGCCGTCCCTGGCCCAGCGGCGTCGCCAATCTGGGACTGATCGTGGCCACCGGCCTGACTTTTACCGGCCTCGGCCTCGGTGGCATGTTCATCGGGGGCGGTAAAATACCGCCGGGCTTGGCCACGGTTGTCGCAAACACCCAGCCCTTGATTGCCGCCGTGCTAGCCGCGATCTTTTTGTCCGAGCGGCTGACTTTAGGTGTCGGCATCGGTCTGTTGCTCGGGTTTGTCGGCGTGCTGGTGATGTCCGTGCCCAGCCTTTTGGGGCCCAATTCCGTCGCTGACCTACAGGCTTTTGTATGGATTATTCTTGGCGCCGTAGGGACCGCGATGGGCAATGTCCTGCTCAAGGCGCTGACGGGCCGCGCCGACGTGCTGATGGTCACCGGGCTGCAGTTGCTCGTCGGCGCGATGGCGTTGGCAGTAGGTGCACAAGCCGTCGGCACAAGCTGGCACATCGCCTGGACATCACAGTTTATAGCCAGTCTAATCGGCCTCGTCGTGTTTGGCACCGCGCTCATGACGGCGCTCTGGCACTATCTGCTCACGCAGGCCTCGCTCAACCGGCTGAATACCTTCACCTTCCTGACACCGATCTTCGGCTTGCTACTGGGCGGCCTGTTCTTCGACGAGCGGTTCGGCTGGATTCAGGCTGTTGGTATCGGGGTGACCATACTGGCGATTCAATTGGTGGCGACCAAGCCGTCGCCGACCCGATAATGGGTACAGTAAACGCCGCATTCCAATGCCGTGGGCGGGCATTGATGCAGGCACAGGGTCAGGACAAGCACCCCTTGAACGGCCCCGGATGCCGCAGTGACGGGCACTTGTATGGCGTCCGAACAAAGAGGAATGAATCATGATGCACGAAACGATGTGGTCCGGCGGTTATGGTATGTGGTTCGGCGGTCACTGGCTGTTCATGCTGCTTTGGATCGCCATTATCCTGCCGCCGTTCTGGAAGATCTTTTCCAAGGCCGGCTTTTCCGGCTGGCTCAGCCTGCTGATATTCGTCCCGCTGGTCAATCTGGTGGTGCTGTATATCGTCGCCTTTACCGACTGGCCGGCCTTGAAGTCGACCGCCACCGGTGGAAATGGTCAGGCGCGCGATGAGTAGCTCACGCTTTGACGTAGGGCATGGATAAACACGTGCTCGCGGCTCTACCCGCTTTGCTGGCCGCCTTCATGCCGGGCTCGCTATGAGTCAGCGGCGTTGGCAAATCGTAGCGGGCGTTAGCCTGTTCGGCGCTTTTGCCGTCGCGGCCCTGGTGCTGTGGCAAACGGGGCTGCTGGCGCAGGCGCTGGACGGCGAGGCCCTCGAACGGCTGGTGATCGCGCTGGGCCCGGCCGGCCCGGCCCTGATCGTCAGCCTGATGACGATGGCCATCGTCATGAGCCCGATCCCGAGCGCGCCGATCGCGCTCGCCGCCGGCGCCGCCTACGGCCATGGCTGGGGCACGCTCTATGTCGCCGTCGGCGCCGAGACGGGGGCGCTGATCGCCTTCGGCATCGCCCGTCTGGTCGGCTACGAGGCGCTGCGCGCCCGGCTGGGCGAGCGCGTGGACTCGACCGGCCTGCTCAATCGCTTCATCACCTCACAGAACACGCTTATGGCGGTCGTCTTCGCCACCCGGCTGCTGCCATTTATCTCCTTCGACGTCATCAGCTATGCGGCCGGGCTCACGCCGCTCGCGCTCTGGCGCTTTGCGGTCGCGACATTGCTGGGCATCCTGCCGGCCAGCTTCGTGCTGGCGCACTTCGGCGACGAGCTGGCTACCGGCGATCTGCACGGCGCCGTCCTGACGGTGCTGGCGCTGGGTCTGGTCACCCTACTGCCACTGGTCTGGCGGGCGCTGCCGTTACGATTTCGCACCGCCACCAGGCATTGGTTTGGATCCCGGCCAGGCTGCAACAAAAGATAAGTCCACGGTGCAAATGTTCCTCCCGCTATCAGCCGTTGAACACCGCCCGACCCGTGTAGCTGTGGGCGACCTGCCTTGGGGGTCGTCTGTCATCTCCGGTGACGCACTGTTCCTGCATGGAGGTGTCTGGTTATCCCGGAACATGTCGAAAACCGCCGACGACAGAGCCCACCGCCCTACCAATCGACATGAACACATCCCGTTATTTGACGATTTCGCTAGGTTGGAAGCGGTGGAGCTGAATCACCGGTTTTCATAACGACACTTGCACAAGAGGAAGTTGACCATGACCAATGCAACACAGACCACGAATCGGCTGCGGATCGGCCCGCTGGGCAACAGCCTGTCGCTGCTGCTTCTGATCAGCTACTTGCTGTGCGTGGGCTTTGGCCTGATCGCGCCCGAGTCCATGCAGATGTATCAGGCGTGGGCGCCCCTGCTGCCGGGCTTCGAATTGTTTAGCTTCTCCGGCTTCGTCATCGGCCTGATCGAGGTCTATCTGTACGGCTGGTATCTGGCGATCCTGTTCGTACCGCTGTATCGCTGGTTCAACAGCAGCGCCGCCTGAACCGCTGGAGCCGATGGCCGGGGCGGCTGCGCCGCCCCGGCCATCGTTTTGAGCCGCCCATACAAAATCCACTGAATACGGAACACATCATGACTGAGTCGTCCGGCTCCGAGACAAGCGCGGAGGAGCCCGTGCGCATCAACCGCACGACCACCGCCGTGTCGCTGCTGCTGATTCTGGTCTTCGTGGGCATCGGCGCGGTCTGGCCGGATCAGTCCGCGGCCGTGTTCGATCGTGTCCAGAACCAGGTGCTACTGACCTTTCGCTGGTACTTCGTGGCCATCGTCGGTTTCGTGCTGGCCTTCGTGCTATGGCTGGGTTTCGGGCGCTATCGCAACGTGCGTCTGGGCAACGACGACGAGGCGCCGGAATTCACCTATGCCTCCTGGTTTTCGATGCTGTTCGCGGCCGGCATGGGTATCGGGCTGATTTTCTGGAGCATCGCCGAGCCGCTCAGCCATTACGCGTCCAATCCGTTCGTCGCCGAGGGCCAAACCCCCGCGGCGGCCTCGGCCGCCATGCGCCTGACCTTCTTCCACTGGGGGCTGAGCGCCTGGGGCGTTTACGCGCTGATGGCGCTGGGGCTGGCGTATTTCGCTTTCCGGCGCGGCCGGCCACTGGTGCCGCGCGCCATGCTCCACGAGGTCTTCGGCCGCCACGCCGACGGCCCGCTCGGGCAGATCGTGGACATCGCTACGGTGTTCGGCGCGGCCTTCGGCATCGCCACCTCGCTGGGCCTGGGGGTGCAGCAGATCGAAGGTGGGCTGACCTATCTTATCGGCGCCGAGGCGGGCGTCACGCGCGAACTGTGGATACTGGCGATCATCACGCTGATCGCCATGGGCTCCGCCATTTCCGGTGTGCGCCGCGGGGTGCGCCTGGTCAGTAATTTCAATCTTCTGCTCAGCGGCGTAATCCTGCTGTTCTTCCTGGCGTTCGGGCCCACGCTGCACGTACTCAACCTGCTGGTCGAGACCACCGGCGCCTATCTGCAGACGCTACCGGAACTCAGCACCTGGACCGACGCGCAGCAACACAGCGGCTGGCAGGAGGAGTGGACCCTGTTCTACTGGGGCTGGTGGATCGCCTGGTCGCCGTTCGTGGGCATGTTCATCGCCCGCATCTCGCGCGGGCGCACACTGCGGGAATTCGTGATGGGCGTGCTGCTGGTGCCGGTGCTGCTCACCTTCGCCTGGCTGGCCATTACCGGCGGCACCGCCCTGTACCTGGAGCTCTTCGAGGGCGCGAACCTGCTCGGGCCGTTACGCAACGATATGACGCAGCCACTCTACCGCACGGTGGAATTGATCGCCCCCGGCGGCTTCGCCCCCCTGGTCTCCGCGTTGCTGGTTCTGCTGGTCGCGACATTCTTCATCACCTCCTGCGACTCCGGCACGCTGGTGATCTCGACCATCCTCTCCGACGGTGCCAGCGAGCCGCCCCTGCCGCTACGGGCGGTCTGGGGCCTGACCCTCGGCGCGCTGGCCGGGGTACTGCTGCTGGCCGGCGGACTGGCGGCGCTGCAGACCGCGGCGATCGTGGCGGGCCTGCCGGTCGGGCTGCTGTTGCTCGTGGTGATGGTCGCGCTGGCGCGGGGACTGCGCAGCGAGCCGCAGGCACCGCGATCCGGCACGCTGACGCGCGAACATTGCGAACCCTGGACCGGCTTGCCCACGAACCCGCCCGGCCCGACTAAAAAGCAATCATGCGACTCGCCGAGCGCACAAACCACCACACGGTGATCGAGGTCACTGGCCGACGCTGTTCTCGGTAGGCCTATTCCCGGTGATCGTGCTGGTCTATCTCTGGCTGGCCCACTGCGAGGAACAGCAGATGCTGGCCCGGTTCGGCGAAGCCTACCGCGACTATCAACGCCAGAGCCGATGTTCAGCCCCCGCTGGGGGTCAGTGGCACCAGTTCGCGCAAGCCTCGCGCAACCGGCAGGAAAACGACTTGGGATAACGACCTGGAAACACGAGACATCTACTCATCGGCACTAATCGTCCAATCAGCAGGTTCAACAGCGCCCATACACAGCAATCGCGGGAACAGAGGATTCACTTGAAAAGGAGATCGTCATGAAACGACAAACAAACGAGCGCGCCCAAACGGACCCCGTTTGCGGTATGAAAGTCAGCTACACGGCTGCGGTGGAAGAATTCGCATACCAAGGCAAAGCCTATTATTTCTGCTCGAGCGCCTGCCGTGAGGCGTTCGAGTTCAACCCCGTGCAATACCTGCCGCGTCATCGCCAACACGGAATAAAGACCCGGTGACCTCTCAGTCGAGTTACGAGGCCAACGCTCCGCGCAAGACTGCCGCAAGGCGGCTATTAGCGCGGGTACGCCGTGATCGCTGTGAGCCAATCTTGTGGCCGGGGGATGACGCATTCCGCCTGTTCACCGAGGGTGACGAACTCTATGCTGCCATGCATGCAGCCATCAACGGTGCCAAACGCGAGATCGCGCTGGAAAGCTATATCTTTGCCGACGATGAGGTGGGCCGGGCGCTCGCCGACGTCCTTGCCGAGCGTGCGCGTGCGGGCATCGATGTGCGTGTGCATCTGGATGCGGCCGGCTCGCTGTTCTGGGCCTCCCGCAAGCTCGATCGCTTTTTGCGCGACAACGACGTGACGTTACGCTGGTACCACCGCTGGCACTGGTCGCAGCCGTTGCGCTACAACCAGCGCAATCACCGCAAGCTGCTGGTCGTGGATCAACGGCAGGCATTTCTCGGCGGCTTCAATATCCATCGGGAAAACTCGCGCCGGTATTACGGCGAACGGCGCTGGCGGGATACCCATGTCGCCATGGCCGGGAATCAGGCCAAGCAGGCGCAGGCCGCATTCGAGGCCCTATGGCAACGTTGCCACTGGCAGGCGGCGCCGGAAACGGACTCACCCAGCGCCGTGGTGCTGCCGAACAAAACCGCCGACTGCGCGCACCGCCTGCGCTGTATCTTCGCCGCGATGTTCGCCTCGGCGCAGCACCATATCGAAGTGACCACCCCCTACTTCGTACCCGACGGATGGACCCAGCGAGCGCTCGGACAGGCGGCCGAGCGCGGGGTCTCGGTCCGTTTGCTGGTCCCCCGGAAAAGTGACGTGGCCCCGATACGCTGGATCGCGCGGCGTATCTATGCGCGTCTTCAATGTCGCGGCGTGCGCGTATTTGGCTATCACGCACGCCTGCTCCACGCCAAAACGGTGACGGTCGACGGCGACTGGGCCAGCGTGGGTACCGCGAATCTTGACTATCGTAGCCTGTTTGTTAATCACGAACTTAACCTGTGTGCGCGCAACCGCAAGCTCGCATCGACGTTGACGAAGCAGTTCGAGACGGATCTGGCCAGCGCCGTGGAATTCAGTACCACATGGCCAAGGCAGCGGATGACGGCCCGTATGCTGGCGCCCCTGGCCTGGGCAGCCCGGAGATGGCTATGACTTGCGATTGGTGTGTGCCGGCCTGCAATCCCCGCCCCGCCGCGGTAGGGCCGATATTGCGCTACAGGCACCGCTTAGTGCGGCGTGAGTGGTGCGACAACGATTGCCTCCGCACGTCCTGGTGCGTCGATGCGCGCAGCGTGTATGCGCGAGTGCCGCATGCGCGTCAGCCAAGCCCGTGGGTCTGAGACATGGCAATCCGCGATGTCTTGCTCATGGTGCTGGTTACCTTTCTCTGGGCCATTTGCTTCCCGCTTATCCAGGTCGGGCTGGGCGCCGCCGCGCCTCTGGTCTTCGCCGCCATGCGCGCAGCGCTGTCGGGCGGACTCGTTCTTGTCCTGGCCGTCGGGCTCGGGCGAGCCTGGCCCAGTGGCTTCGCTAATCTGGGGCTGATCGGGGCCGCCGGCCTGGCCTTTACCGGCCTTGGCTTTGGGGGCATGTTCCTGGGTGGAGGCAATATCCCGCCGGGGTTGGCCACGGTCGTAGCGAATACCCAGCCCCTGATTGCCGCCGTGCTGGCCGCTATCTTCCTGTCCGAGCGTCTAACCGTACGCATCGGGATCGGTCTGTTACTCGGGTTTGTCGGCGTAGTGGTGATGTCGGCGCCCAGCCTATTGGGCCCGAACCACGTGGCGGACATACAGGCTTTCCTATGGATCATCCTCGGCGCTGTAGGCACTGCGGTGGGCATTGTTCTGCTCAAGGCGCTGGCTGGCCGCGCCGACGTGCTGATGGTTACCGGGCTGCAGTTGCTCATCGGTGCGGTGGCGCTGGCAGTCGGCGCCCAAGCCGTCGGCGAAAGCTGGGGCATCGCCTGGACCCCCCGGTTTGTCGCCAGTCTCGTCGGCCTTGTGGTGTTCGGCACCGCGCTGATGACCGGGCTGTGGTATTACCTGCTGGCACGAGCCCCGCTCAACCGGCTGAATACCTTCACCTTCCTGACGCCGGTCTTCGGTTTGCTGCTGGGCGGCCTGTTCTTCGACGAACGGCTTGGCTGGATTCAGGCGATCGGTATTGGAGTGACGATACTGGCCATTCAATTAGTGGCAACCAAGCCGCCGCCGGCCCGGTAAGGCACACTGTAAATGTCACCTCCCAATCACATGAATAGAGCTCCACACAACCAAGCGGGGCGGCCTATGCCGCCCCGCTATTACTCAAAGACTCAAGGCCCTTGTGCTATTCACTCACCGGTTATGCGGGCCCGCGTGGATATGGGATCGAGGATCGGAGTGGTCTTGAACGCTCTCCGACGTCCCCTGGTTAGATTTTGTTCCCGGATCACCTCTAGATTCATCGAGTTCGGATTGATCGGCAGAACTAGTACGCTTTTCGGGCCGGTCTGGGGCCACGTCATAGTCTTCGCCTCCTCTTACGCCTTCGGTTTCACCAGGTGTCGACGGCCCATTAATGTTGCCTCCGAGCCGACTTGCAGTCGCTTTACCGGTGGACGTGCGCCACGATTCGGGACTCTGGATTCGTCTAACCGAGTTCTCGGTTGCCACGAACTGTACGTCAGCGTTGTTCAACGCCCCATGGTTGTGATATCGGTCAAGGCTGCCAACCTGGGCAGAGGCGATGGTTGCCCCCCCAAGCGCGATGGCGCCGAGACAGAAGGATGAAATAATGGCCTGTGTTTTCTTTGGATAATACATGTCTAGTCTCCTGTACTACTGATCAGACGTCTGTTAATTGAAAAACAGACGATCATTGTTCCGTCGGGGAAATTCGTCTCGCCTGGGATGCTGATCCAAGCGTGCGAAATCGCCGATTAAGTAGTCGAGGTCGCGCCGGCGTGCTTATCGATCTCGACCGAGAATATCGATAAGCGGGTGCATGCCATGCACCGCTACGGCGGGCTAGACAGGAGACGGAGGGCGATAGGGAGGCGAAGCGAAGCCCGGCTCGGCCTCGCTGCTGATGTGACCCGCTGTGCGCGTAACCGGCGAGTATTGTGCATGATACAGCAACGGATCGGTATCGAGCGCGCTTGGCGAGCAGTGCCCGCCAGTGTGGCAGTGCTCTCGCGATGTGTCGCCGCCCTCGTGACCGTGATCAGACGCGGCGCTCGCAGAACTTGTTTTAGCCGACGACCCCTGCTGGGTCGCATTAGAGTCAATGGCCGATGCGAAATCATCGCTATGTGACGCCACGGGCGTGACGGCTTGTGCCGCTATCGCAACGACGAGCAATATTAAAGTAGCTATGACACGCATCTTATAAGTTTTGATATCTGCGCTCGTCATAAGTTCCGACAACGGCACAAACAAAACAACGCCTCTCTCGTGTAATCGATTAGCCTGTCTTCATCTCCGGCAAACTGCCCTTGCCCATCTCGTCTTCTTCTAGCTTTTCATCTTTATTCTTATCGGCCATATCAAAAATAGCTTCGTGCACATGCATGAACTCCTCTCTCGAAATAATGCCATCCGCGTTCACGTCCAGCATTTGCATGGTTTCTGCGTCCATCATTTCATTTTGATACATGGACTCATATTTTTGCAGATCGTCGACGGCTTCAGCCTGGGCTACCATCATGTTCCTGGCCGTCGTGTTCTCAGGCGCAACTGGCTCAGTTCCAGCCAGCGCTGCCGACGAACCGGCCAGACTCAGTGCAACGGCAAGGCCGAGTCTTGAACTTGCAGTTTTCATATTAATTACCTTTTCAATGATATATTTATCGTTGTGCTTTATATAATTCCATAGCACATTGCGAATACTACCACTATCTTGATTATGTACCAAGCTCAGCAGTGGTCAGCTGCTGCTCGGTCCACGGTCGTGTTGTTGCCGCCGCTCGCAGCAATCGCGGGAGTATCGAGCGCAGGTTATAGCGTCGATTGAATCGGTACTGGAAGTCAGCGAGATACCGAGCCGCATACTTGGCGAACTTGAAGGCGTGATAGGTGCCGGCCAGTGCGTTCTTGAGATTGCCCAGCATGATGTTCACCCGTTTGAATTCAGGATGTTGGGCCGACGCACGTCCCGAGCCGGTCACGATGGTCAGATGACTCTGGATCTCGGCGCGTAGCACGCGAAAAGCCGGCAAGCCGTCGGAAACAGCGTGTGTATCGGCCGATAATGATGCGTTCGCCCAATCGCGCACCGCCTCCGATTGAAAGGGCATGCAGCGGATCACGACCTGATGCGGCTTGCGATCCGCAGTCGTGGATACCGCCATGACAAACGGGATCTTGTTCGGTGAGCCTCGGCCTCGTTTGCCGGGTTCGCCCGCCCGCTCGCCGCCGAGATAGGCGTCATCGATCTCGACCCGGCCCGACAACTGGCGCTTGGACTCACGGTCGGCCATGACCTGCATGAGCTTATGCTTGATGCGCCAGGCCGTACGCCAACTCACGCCCAACTGGCGTCTGAGCTCCAACGCCGAGACGTTGTTCTTGGCTTGGGTGAGCAAATGCATGGCCAGGAACCACACCGTCAAAGCCAGCTTGGTTGAATCAAAGATCGTACCGGCGATGACTGTCGTCTGATGATGACAGCGTCGACACTGCCAGTAACCGCGACCGGCCCGCTCAAATGTGGTGTACAAACGACAGCGACATGCGGGGCAGGCAAATCCGTCGGGCCAGCGCGAGGCGGCCAATGCGGCTTCGCATTGAGCTTCGGTGCCATAGGACTGCATGAACTCGCCCAGTGAAAGCCCGGGCTGCATCTGTACGCGATTGATTGCCATGACAAACTGTCTCTTGGGTCATGGCCTTATTATCCGAAGTCACTGGGTCAGATCATGACCCGGCTGAACTTGGTACATAATCAAGACCACTATTACGCTTCATCAGTGCCCCTGTGCACTACCTAGCGACTCAAGATTCATGAACAAGTTGCAACAACTGCTTCGCTACGAGCAGACAGCGGGAGTGCTGATGATCGCAGCTATTGCGATCGGGCTGGGCGCGGCCAATTCACCGCTGGCGCCGCTGTATGAACTGATCCACGACACCGAGGTGCATTTGCGCTTCGGGGCGCTGATTGTGGAAGACGCATTGGCGGAATGGGTCAACCAGGGGTTGATGGTTATTTTCTTTCTGATCGTCGGCCTGGAGATCAAGCGCGAACTCCTGGAAGGCGATCTGGCCAGCCTGCGCTACGCCGCCCTGCCCGCTATCGCGGCCGTGGGCGGGATGCTCGCGCCGGCGCTGATTTATGCCGGGTTCAACTGGGACGACGCGGCCGCCCTGCGGGGCTGGGCGATTCCCACCGCGACCGATATCGTACTGGCCGTCAGCCTGCTTTCGCTGTTGGGCTCGCGGGTGCCAGCCGGGCTGAAGATTTTCCTCACGGCACTGGCCATATTTGACGATATTGGCGCGGTGCTGGTGATCGCCGTGTTCTACGGCGATGCGCTCGCGCTAACGCCACTGCTGGTCGCCGCACTGGCCGTGGCGGGTCTGATCGTGGTCAACCGCATGGGCATCACCCGCGAGGCAGCCTACGTCATTCCCGGCCTGATTCTGTGGGTGGCGCTGCTCAAGGCCGGCGTCGAGGCCGCACTTGCCGGTGTGCTCATTGCCGCGGCGGTGCCGCTGCGTATTCCCCGACGCGACGTGGCATCGCCGCTAAAGCGGACCGAGCGGCGGCTGCACCCCTGGAGTACGCTGGTGGTGGTGCCGCTGTTCGCCTTCTTCAATGCCGGCATCGTCATTGATGCCGCTTCGGCGGCCCAACTGCTCGATTCTGTTTCGCTCGGGATCATTGCCGGCCTGTTCCTGGGCAAGCAGTTGGGCATTCTAGTCGCCTGCTGGGCCGCCGTTGTCGTCGGCCTGGGTCAGTTGCCGAAAGGCGTGACCTGGGCACAGATCTACGGCGCCGCCGTGCTCGCGGGCATCGGCTTCACCATGAGCCTGTTCGTGGCCACGCTGGCCTTCAGCGATCCGGTGCTGGTGACTTCAGCCAAGCTGGCGATCCTGGTGGCCTCGTTGCTGGCGGGCGTCTTCGGCTTGAGCGTTATTGGAGTAAGCACTCGCGCACCGGCGCCGGCGGCGCAAGCCGCTTCGGGCAGCCGGACGTAGGTTCGCACGTCCCGGCGCACGGACGTGCGCTTCGCGGGCGCGACCGCTCAACCCGGCGGCGACACATCCGATGCGCGACGACTGAGCAAAATAGCCACCGGGCGCAGCGCCGGAATATGCTCGAACACGATGACCAGAGTCGCAGTAAGCAACACCCCGATCAGGGTGCCGACGAGGCCCCAGACCCAGCCCCAGAACACGATGGAAACCAGCACCACGATCGGCGAAATAGCCAGGCTGCGTCCGGCCATACGCGGATCCACGACATTGCCCAATAACTGCTGGATGACAACCAGGCCGGAAATCGCCATCAGTGCATAGCCTGGGCCGAACTGCAGCAGGGCAATGATGGCTGCTGCGAATACCGCGATCGTCGAGCCGATATAGGGAATATAGTTGAGCAGAAAAATCAGGAGGCCCCACAGCAGCGCGAAATCCACCCCGAGCAGCCACAGCCAGAGGCCGCTGCTGGCTCCCGTCAGCGCACTGACCAGCGTCTTGACCACGAGAAAACGGCGCACCTTTTCCGAAGCAGTATAAACCGTTGCCATGATGGCTCGCGAGCGCGCCTCGCCAAGACCGACAGACATCTTGTCCCGCCATTCGCCGGCCTCGATCAGCATCAGCAGAACCAGGAAAAAGACCAGGAACAGCATAGCTATTAGCAGCCATAAATAGCCGATGCCCGAGGTCACCCAGCCCAGCGCCTGCCCGGTCAGATCACGCATGGGCTCGGCAAGCCTGCGCATATGCATGGCATGGGGCTCGGCCAGCGCCTGCAGTTGCTCCCAGAGTTGCCGCGCGGACTCGGCATAGGTCGGCGCCTTTGCCAGAATCATGCTCAGGCTCAGCCATACACTGGCCACGAGCACGCCGAGTATCGCGAGAAAGCTGACCATGCAAACGACAATGCTGAGCCAATGCAGCGGCTTGGGCAGCCAGGTATTCAGGCGTCGCTGCAGTGGCCGCAAGACCAGGGCGACGAAAAACGCCAGCGTCAACGGCATGGTGACCACGTAAGTCATCTTGAGCGTCCAGCCCACAAGAATGACGGTAATGATCGTCAACAGGGTGATTATCGCCTGGCGACCACGATTCGCGTTTGAAGCGGCGTCAATCATGCCGTTATCGTCGCATATCGCGGGGCAGACGAACGATTATCCATCGGCGACAAGCCCGCCCCGCGGCATAGCCGGCCCGCACCGATTAGCAGCGGCGTCGGCGGCCAGACGTCAGGCCGCGCGTTTGAAATCCTCGACGGCGGGCGCATCGGCATGATCGCGGCGCTGCGCTGCGGTATTGGCTGCGCGCGCCAGCGGCGCCCGGTGGCGGCGCAGGCGCAGCGAGTTGGTCAACACGAACACGCTGGACAGGCTCATCGCGCCCGCGGCTGCCATCGGGTTGAGCAGCCAGCCGGTCAACGGGTACAGCACGCCGGCGGCGACCGGGATCAGCAACACGTTGTAGCCGTAGGCCCAGACGAAATTGAGGTGGATCGTGCGCCGCGTGAGGCGCGCGAGATCGATCGCGTTGACGATCTCGCGCAAATCGTCGCGCATCAGCACCACATCGCCGGACTCGATCGCGATATCCGTGCCGGTGCCGATCGCGATGCCGACATCCGCCTGCGCCAGCGCGGGCGCATCGTTGATGCCGTCGCCGACGAAGGCGACCTTGCCCGAGCGCTGCTGAATGCGCTCGACCTCGCGGGCCTTCTGCTCCGGCATGACCTCGGCCATGACGCGATCCATGCCGATCTGCTTGGCGATCGCGCGCGCCGTTGTTTCATTGTCGCCGGTGAGCATGGCGACCTCCAGGCCCTGGTCGTGTAGAGCCTGCACGATCTGTGCGCTGCTCGTCTTGATCGGATCGGCCACGGCCATCACGGCCAGCAGCCGGCCGTCGACGGCCGCGTAGATCGGGGTCCGGGCCGCGTCGGCAAAGCGCTGCGCCGAGCCGGCCAGCGGGGCCGGATCGACACCGAGCTGCTGCATGTAGCGCGCGGAGCCGACGTGGACGGAGCGGCCCTCGACCTGTGCCTCGACGCCGAGGCCGTTGATCGCCTGGAATTGCTCGGCGGCAGGCACATCGAGACCACGTTCGTGGGCGGCCCGGGCGACGGCGTCGCCGATCGGATGCTCGCTGCGGGCCTCGACGGCGGCGACCAGACGCAGGGCGTCGTTGTCGCTGCCCTGGTTGTCGCTGTCCTGGGCGAGTTCAAAGTCGGTGAGCTCAGGGCGACCCTCAGTCAGCGTGCCCGTCTTGTCGAACACGACCGAGTGCACGCGGGCCAAACCCTCCAGCGCGGCGCCGCGGCGAAACAGCACGCCCATCTCGGCGCCCTTGCCCGTGGCGACCATCACGGCGGTGGGCGTTGCCAGGCCCATTGCGCAGGGGCAGGCAATCAGCAGCGTGCTGACGGCGGCCACGAAGGCGAACGACAGGGCCGGGGTTGGGCCGACGGCGAGCCACACGCCGAAGGTGACCATCGCGATCGCGATGACGATCGGCACGAATACACCGGCCACCTTGTCGGCCACCATCTGGACGGGCGGCTTGTCGGCCTGGGCCTGCTCGACCGTGCGGATGATCTGCGCGATCACGGTATCGGCGCCGATGCGCGTTGCGCGGAAGGTCAGCGAGCCGTTGTTGTTCACGGTCGCGCCGATGACCTCGTCGCCTGCCTGCTTGTGCACCGGCACCGGCTCGCCGGAAATCATGGACTCGTCGACGTAGGAGTCGCCCTCGATCACCTCGCCGTCCACCGGCAGGCGCTCGCCGGGGCGCACGATGACGGTGTCGCCGGGCACGACGGCCTCGACCGCGATCTCTTCAACGCCGCCGTCGCGGGATACGCGCGCGGTCCGGGCCTGGAGGCTGACGAGCTTCTTGATCGCCTGCGAGGTGCGGCCCTTGGCGATGTGCTCCATGTAGCGCCCAACCAGGATCAGCGTGACGATCACCCCGGCCGCCTCGAAATAGCTGTGCGCCGTGCCCTCCGGGAAGATCCAGGGCACGGCCAGCGCGAGCAGCGAGTAGAAGTAGGCGGCCGAGGCGCCGATCATCACCAGGCTGTTCATGCCGGGGCTTAAGTGGCGCATCTCGGCCCAGCCCTGGGTGTAGAACGAGCGCCCGGCGTAGAACAGTACCGGCGTGACCAGCAGCCACTCGATCAGAATCCAGCCGCGTTCGGGCAGCACGCCGAGCATGAAATCACCGATGCCCGGCAGCATCTTGCCCATGCCGACCACGACCAGTGGCAGGGTAAGCGCGGCCGCAAACCACACGCGGCGCTGCATCGAACGGCCTTCGCGATCCTCGCTGTCGTCCTGTGCCTCGCTGTCGCTCGAGGGCAGACGCGGCTCGTAGCCGGCCGCGCGGATGGCCTCGCCGAGTTGGGCCGGGGTAACGGTCTCCGGCAGATAGCGCACGACCGCCTTTTCCATCGGCAGATTGACGCTGGCCGAGACCACCCCGGTCGCGCGCCGCAACGCCCGCTCTACGCGGCTTACGCAGGCACCGCAGCTCATGCCGCCGATGCCGATCTCGGCTTCGGCGACACCCGGCTCGTAGCCGATGTCGTTCACGGCATTCAGGATCGCATCGACGTCAGCCTGATCGCCATCGAGGGTGACCCGGACCTTGCCGGTCGTCAGATTCACCCGAGCGTCGCTGACGCCGTCCTGCTTGCCGAGCGCGCGCTCGACGCGGCTCACGCAGGCGCCGCAACTCATGCCGTCGACGGTGAAAACCAGTTCCTCGCTCATGGCGTCATGTCTCTCGTAATGCCTGTGGTGCGTATCACGGACGACGTCGGTGCGTCAGACCACCTGCGCTTCGTAGCCCTCGCGACGGATCGCGTCGGCCACCGCGCTCGGCTCGGGATTGCCGTCGACGACGACCTGCTCGTCGGCGCGGCTCACGCTGACCACCCGCTCCACGCCGGGTACGTCGGCGACGACCGTCTCGACCGCCTTCTCGCAGTGCCCGCAGCTCATGCCCGTGACTTTCAGTTGCAGCATCGTGTTCTCCTATCGGCTCATAGTGTTTGTATGGTCGGCGCGACCGGCGCGGCCATTGACCTCGTCGCACTAACCAATCGCTAGTACGAATGCTACACCCGGTACCTGGGTACGGAGTCAACCCGGCGCTCTTTACTCGCGCTCTTTTATCCGGCCCCGCGTCGTGCACGATCAGCTTACCGCCATGATGCATGGCTGCTATCGTAGCGCGAGTGTTCCGACGGCAGGTCTTTCACCCGCCGCCGCTCGATTCAATCCCGATGAGACCCTCAATGAAAGCATCCGATTTGTTCGTGCAGTGCCTGGAAAACGAAGGCATCGAATATATCTTCGGCGTAACCGGCGAGGAGAACGCCGACTTCGTTCAGTCGCTACAACACTCCGAACGCATCCGCTTCATCCTCACCCGGCACGAGCAGGGCGCAGCTTTCATGGCCGAGGCTTACGGCAAGCTCACGGGCAACCCCGCGGTCTGTCTGGGCACGCTGGGCCCGGGGGCGACCAACCTGATCACCGGCGTGGCCGACGCCAATATGGATCACGCGCCACTGCTGGTCATCACCGGCCAGGGCGCGACCACGCGCCAGCACAAGGAAAGCCACCAAATCATGAACGTGGTGCAGATGTACAAGCCGGTGACCAAATGGGCGCAGCAGGTGCACCACGCAGACAGTATTCCCGAAATCGTGCGCAAGGCCGTGCGCACCGCGCGCGGCGAGAAACCCGGTGCCGTGCACATCGAGCTGGCCGAAAACATTGCAAAGATGCCGACATCGGCCACGCCCATGGAACCGCGGCGCTTTCGCCGCCCCGGCCCGGACGACGAAATCAGCGATGCGGCCTACAACATCATCCGCAAAGCGCGCTCACCGATCATCATTGCCGGCAACGGGGCGATCCGAAAGCGCGCCTCGAACCAGTTGCGCAAGCTGGCCGAACGTACCGGCATTCCCGTAACAACAACCTTTATGGGAAAAGGCGCGGTCGACTACGAAGCCGACCACGCGCTCTACACCATCGGCCTGGGCCAATGGGATCATGTCGCCGATGCCGTGCGCGCCGCTGACGTGGTTATTACGGTCGGCTACGATCTGGTCGAGTATCCACCCCAGCTTTGGAACCCGGACGCGACCGAAACCATCGTGCATATCGATTTCGACCCGGCCGAGATCGACTACGAATACCATCCGGCGGCGGAACTGGTTGGCGATATCGCCCACGCCCTATGGCAGCTCGATCGGCGCTTCGCGCGCGACGGCGTGCCCGACTACGATTTCACCGTGCAGCGCGAGGCGCACGCCCGCATGCGTGCGGACATCGAAGAACACGCCGACGACGACACCGAAGGCGTCATCCGCCCGCAGAAAGCCGTCTGGGACGTCCGCCAGGTGCTCGGACCGCACGACATCCTGTTGTGTGGTGTGGGCGCGCACAAGATGTGGGTCGGCCGTCATTACCATTGCAACGAGCCGAACACCTGCCTGATTCCCAACGGTTTCTGCTCCATGGGCATGCCGTTGCCCGGCGCCATCGGCGCCAGCCTGGTTTCAGGCGAGCATCGTGTTCTCGGCGTCGTCGGCGATGGGGACTTTTTGATGAACGTTCAGGAAATGGAAACCGCGCGCCGGCTCGATGCCAACATCACTATGCTCGTATGGGAAGACGGCGGCTACGGCCTGATTTCCTGGAAACAGGACGAACACTTCGGCAGCCATACCGATCTCGAATTCGGCAATCCCGACTGGCTGCAGCTTGCCGAATCGTTCGGCTGGCAGGGCCAGTATGTGCCCAACGCGCGCGATTTGCGCGACGCGCTGGATAAGGCGCTGGATCACCCCGGCCCATCGCTGGTCGTGATCCCGATTGACTACCGCGAGAACCTCAAGCTGTCGAGACAGCTCGCTGTCTTCCCCGGCCGATAGGTTTATTTATCATCGATCGAGCCAAACCACGAACCGGGTACGTCTGCCGCCTGTATGACAGACAACAATCCGCGTTCGGGCTTATCCATAAGAAAGACGGTCGTCGCGGAAATGGCCGAATCCGCTACGCTTGTGGCCGGTCCTGGCGGTCTTTCTGCGACTCGCCGTATTCCCGCTCCGGATTTAAATGCACGCGCATTTCCGGCCGCGCCGACGTGCTGATGGCCACCGGGCTGCAATTACTCATCGGCGTGGTTGCGCTGGCGGTCGGCGCGCCGGCCCTCGATACAAGCTGGGAAGTCGCCGGGACGATGCGTTTTGGCGCCAGCCTCTTCGGCCTCGTCGTATTCGGCACCGCGCACATGATCGTGCTCCGGTGTTACCTGCTGGCACGCGCCCCGACTTGAACGCGCAGCCTCAGCAACACACAAATTTGCGTACAAAAGAGGCTCAAGATTCATGATCAAGCTGCGGCAACTGTTTCGCTACGAGCAGACATCCTGACTGCTGATGATCGCGGCGATTTTGATGATCCCGAATGTCGGTTCGATCGCGGCCGGCTTGCGTGCGCATTCGATGGCGCATCGCGTCGATCGAATAAGCAACACCCTTTCTGTAAATTCGCGATCCTAACGCTGGCG
>NZ_APNG01000029.1:0-37278 GCF_040361255.1 Salinisphaera sp. T5B8
TGGCTGGTCGGGCTTCGCATCGAGATTTGGGCGCTATTTCAGCAGCGCCTTAGGGTGATCGGTCGTTCCCCGGTTGACGGTCAAGGTAAGCCGTATCCGCTTCTTCATATGCAGCTGGCGCGATAAGCATGTTCCCTGATTTTCCATATCAATAAGCTATTTATACGCAGATTACGCAGATTGATTATTTGGCCGGGATGGGCGATCAACTGTATTGACGCCTTTTGGCTTTGGCGGCGGCGGCCAAATGGAACAGTCCGCAGATCGACGCAGATCACACAGATCAAAGACAAGAAACCGCGGCCGTGTGACGGATATCCCGCGCGCTTACTCATCTGTGTAATCTGCGAAATCTGCGGTTACGGCTTGAAGAACGAAGCCATCGCACGGTCGATTTCCGAAATCCGCAGACATCGTGCTGCGTATGCGGATTGGCTTTAACGGTCGACCTTCGAGAACTGTGTCTTTTTGCCTTATTCGCGTGTCTTCGCGTTCATTTGCGGACAATCCGCTTGCTTGAGATAAGCCAGCTGGGCTCGTAAATAATCAAGTAACTGTTTATCCGCAGATTACGCAGATTACGCCGATTGATTATTTGGCCGGAATGGGCGATCGGGCTGTATTGACGCCTTGGCTTTGGTGGCAGCAGCCAAATGGATCAGTCCGCAGATCGACGCAGATCACACAGATCCAAGACAAGAAACCGCGGCCGTATGGCGCATGTGTTGCCCCCTTACTCATCTGTGTAATCCGCGAAATCTGCGGTTACGCTCGAAGAACGAAGCCATCGTCTTCGCGTTCATTTGCGGACAACCTGCCTGCTTGGGAAAGCCAGCCGGATTTCATCCATCATCAACAAGATTTAAGGCAGGGCAGGGGAAAACGCGTTCCTGGGCGCTACCAGCGAACGCGCACGCCGCGTACGTCGATATGTACGAACGGGCCGTGGCGGGAATTGGCCGGATAAACGCTCATGCCGCCAGCGAGCGTGGGATGTTCGGCGACCACGGTTTCCACCAGATCGGCGAGCCAGCGCGCATCGGCGGTATCGATGGCGCCATCGCCGTTGAGATCGTCCATGCGGCCGTCGCCGTCTGCGTCCACGAAGATATCGGCGGCGCTGCCGAACAGATGCTGACTGTAGACCGTGGTATTGCCGATATCGGCGTTATACCAGGGCGTGCGATAGCCGCTCATGACGGTGATGGTATCGAGCTCGAACCCGGCGTCGGCGAGCGCGGCATGGGTGTGTTCGAGCTTTTCCAGCAGGCGCGGGCGGATCAGCAGGTATTTCGGCCAGTGATCGGGTTGTTGGTGGCACAGGAACTGGCCGAGGGTGAAATGCGCGGATAACGCCACGTCGCGATTGGCGCGGGTGACCTGCACCAGTCCGGCGGGCGGCGCGGAACTGGCCCGCCCGCGCAGTCCGTGGGGCTCGTAATGGCCGATACGATAGCCGTCGAGTTCGGATTGACTGCGATCGTAGGGCTTTTGCACGAAGACGTTGAGCCGGCGCCGGCTCATATCGTCGCGGTTGTAGATCACCAGCGGATAGAGTCCGGGTTCGGTGGGGGCCTGCCAGCGCCATTGGGTCGCCGCCACCTGTTCGGGCACGCCCGCGCCCGAGGTCTGCAGAATCATCGTTGCCTTGTCGGGTCGATCGCGCACGCCGATCGTGATTTGTTGGCCGGGCATGACGAACGCGGCCTGGACCGAGGAATCCAGCGCTTGGCCGTCGACGCGCAGGGTGAACGTCGCCTGGGGGCGTTCACCGACGCTCAGGCTATCGTCGAGTACCAGACGCGCCTGGGCGGCGGGCGTGCACAAGACTGCCAGCAACAGCCACGCTGCGGCGCGACGGCTCAAATCGAGCCGGCGCCAGCGGCCGGGGCATCGTTGGGTGTAGCGCGCTCAACCTGGCGCATGGCGGCTTCCACGCGCGGGTCGTTGTCGTAGAGATCGGCTCTGAAATTCACGCCGGTGTCGTCGACGAAGGCCGTCCAGTAAGCCAGATAGACCGGGATGGATTCATCCAGCTGAACGCGTTGGCGCTCGCCCTCGTGCAGGGCCTTGTCGATACGTGCGGCGTCCCAGTCCGGTTGCTCGGCGAGCACGAACTCCGCGAGCTGATCCGGGTATTGCACGCGCACACAGCCATGGCTGAAATCACGCTCGGTACGCGTGAACAGCTGCTCGGCCGGACTGTCGTGCAAATAGACTGCGTATTCGTTGGGGAACATGAATTTCACCAGGCCCAGCGCATTGCTGCTGCCGCCACGCTGGCGTACGTACAGATCGCCGGCTTCGACCTTGTCGATGTTGGCCGGCGTGTTGGGCAGGACCTCGGCATCCGGGGTGAACTGGGCCACGATCTCGTAGCGCTTTTTATCCAGATAGCCTGAATCCTTGCGCACCTTGGGCACGATTTCATCGGCGGCGATACCGGGCGGTACGTTCCAGTAAGGGCGAAAGACGAGATATTCCATGGCATCGGAAAACACCGGCGTGGCGCGATCCTTGTAGGACTCGCCCACCACGACCCGCATTTCCAGCGCCGGCTGGCCGTCCGAATAGGCGCGTAGACGGTATTCCGGGATATTGACCATCACATAACGTTCGCCCAGATCGGCGGGCAGCCAGCGCCAGCGCTCCAGGTTGATCTCGATCTGGCGCACGCGCTGTTCGGCGGGCACGTTGAGCGCGGCCAACGTGCCAGGGCCGACCTTGCCATCCACCTTGAGCCCGTGGCGGCGCTGGAAATGTTCGACCGCGCTCGCAAGCGACGCGTCATAGCGCGGCGAGCGGGTATCGCCCGCGGTTGCTTCGGATTCGTCCATCGTTTCCAGCGCGGTGACCCCGTCGTCGATGTTGTCGCCCGTGGCGGCGTCCGGGGTGAGATCGCCGCTGGCCTGCAGGCGTTTGCGCAGGGTGGGCACCCGCGAATCGCGTACGCCGGTTTCCAGCAGCGGCCCATCGGGGACCTCGGGCCAGCCGCCGGCATCGACGATCGCGCGGTAGTCGGCCAGCGCCTTGACCAGGCGCGTATAGCCGTCGTGCGGTGGGCGCAGTTCGGTAAGCGCGGCATCGACATCGCCATCACGGGTCGCGCGTTCGAGCGCGCCCGCGTAGTCCACCGCTGGCAGATCCTCGTACCAGCGCGGGCGCAGATCGCCTTCGCCGGTCCGGCCCTGATGCAGATCGACGGCGTAACGCACGAACGCCTGACTCAGGCGGATATCGAGTTCGGCCACGGTGTCGGCGTCCAGTGCGCCCGGGCGGGCATCGGCCCGTTCGATACGCTGGGCCAATGCCTCATAGCCATAGTCGGCGGTGACCAGGCCCTGGCGATCGGCGCGCGAAAGCGCATCGAGCAGGGTCTTGATCTCGGCACGTGCTCGGCCCTGATCATCGAACCAGGCGGCTTCATTGTCGTGGCTTTTATAGTAGCCGGCCACCGCGCTATCGACGGTATCGTCGGACAGATCGTCAAGCGCGTTCGCGATCGCCCGGGCCTGGGCGATCGCGGGGGTGGCGCGCTCGCGCTGGCGATTCTTATCGTCGCTATTATCGCGGCTCGCGCTGGTCGCCGCTGGCGCGGCAGTCGTTGTGGTCGGTTCCGGGGTGCTGCTGCAGCCGGTGGCGGCGAGCACGAAAAAGCCGGCCAAAAGCCAGCGGTTAAAAGTAATCACGGCATATCGGGTTGTCGTTTTGCTGCCCCGATGCTATCGCAGGCGCGTCGTGAACACATCCGTCGGCATACCTAGACGTCACAGCACGCTGCCAACGACTGCGAAGTTGTTGAAAACAGCTGGCCGGTCGGCTGTTTGGTGCCGGATCAGGAACGGGCGTTTTCGATCTCGATCATGGGCCGAATGCGGCGCAGGCGCTCCAGCGGATCGTTGGTGGCCAGCAGGTCGTGTTTGGTCGCCGCATCGAAAGGCAGTAGTTCGGTCAGGCGTGCCGACAGCCAGCTGGCCGAGTCGTAGCTGCGGCTGCCCGCCTCGTAGGGCAGGCCGATTTCCTCGATCAGCGCCGCGGCGATCTGCTTGAGCGGCGAGAATTCGATCGGGCAGGCGCTGTCGGCCTCTTCATCGATGAAATCGATCGTGCCCGACCACAGGCCATTCTCGGCCTGGCGCGTGGACAACACCTCGAAGCGTTGCCGGCCCTTGACCGTGATACCGAGCGCGCCGTCATCGAGGCGGTCGAAATCCACGATCTCCACCAGGGTGCCCACCGCACGCGGGCTGCTGAATTCGTGTTTGTTCTCGGCCGGACGCGCAGCACAGATGCCAAAGCCGGTCGCGGACTCCATGCAGCGCGCGACCATATCCAGATAGCGCGGCTCGAAGATACGCAGCGGCATGATCCCGCCGGGAAACACGACCGTGCTCAGGGGAAACAGCGCGTAATCGGGGTTGTCCATGGGCGCGGGGCCAAAACGTTCGAAAAATGAAGCAGCACATGCCGCTGGGATCATCTTACGCGCTCGTGCGCCGTGACGCCGAAAACGTCCGCGCATGGACAGCCGCCGGGGCGGCGGCTATCGTTTCGTGGCATGTACGAACAACTCGACAAACGCGATCCGGCCATCCGCGCCGAGATCGCGGCCCGCTTCAATGCCCGGATTCCCTATAACCAGGCGATCGGGCTGCGCGTGGCCGATGTCGAAACCGAGCGCGTGGTGACCGCGCTCGATTATCGCGAATGCTTTCTTGGCGACCCGGTCGCGCGGTTGTGGCATACCGCGGTGGGCTTGGCCGCGGCCGACAGCACCTGCGGGCTGGCTGTATTTCTGGCGCTGCCGGGTCTGGAAACCATCGCCACCCTCGATCTGCGCATGGATTATCTGCGGCCCGCGGTAGCCGGTCAGGGGCTGTGGATCGAAGCCGAGTGTTATCACATGACCCGCTGTGTGGGCTTTGTGCGTGCGACCCTGCATCAGGGTGATCGCGAGCGCGCGGTGTCGTTGTGCACGGCGGCGTTCATGCGTACCGGCAAGCAGATCCAGCCATGAGTGGCGCCAGCGAGTCGAATCCGAGACGGAATAGCGAAGATCTCGTGGCCGCGATTCCCTATGCGGCTTATCTGGATCTGCGTATCGAGTACGCCGACGACGGTCAGGCGCGTGTCTATCGCATGCCCTATCGCGATGAACTGATCGGTAGTCAGCGGCTGCCGGCGCTGCATGGTGGCACGGTGGCCAGCCTGCTGGAACTGGCCATGCAGTTGGAGGTGTTGATTGCCGAGTCGCAGACGCGGATTCCCTATCCGGTGGACTTCTCGATCGACTACTGGCGCTCGGCGGCGGCGGTGGACTGTTACTGCCAATGCCGCTTGATTCGTTCGGGCCGGCGTATCGCTCAGGTACAGGCCGAGTGCTGGCAGGATGATCGCGAGCGGCCGATCGCCTTTGCGCGTGCCGATTTTCTGTTGCGTGCGGTCGACGGTGAAAACGCGCCCGAGTAAGCCGTTCTCACGCGGTGCCTGCTTGGCGGAATGGCCGTTTGAATTAGACTAAGGCGCTATACAGCCATCACGGCAGTCCTGCCGTATCGAATTAAAAAGACGAATCGCTGCTGGTCGGCGGTTCGCGAAGGAGCGTGTGCACGATGTCAGGGGATGGACAACGTCTGGTTCAGGATCTGCTCGATCAGCTTGATCTGGAACCACTGGAACAGCGGCTGTTTCGCGGCAGCTCGCGCGATATCGGTGGCAAGAGCGTGTTCGGCGGTCAGGTGGCCGGTCAGGCCATGGTCGCGGCCACACGCACGGTGGACGGGTCGCAGCAGGCCCATTCCATGCACGGCTATTTCCTGCGCCCCGGCGACATGCAGGCAGCGATCGTCTACGAAGTCGATAATATCCGCGATGGCAAGAGCTTTGCCACGCGCCGCGTTCAGGCCATCCAGCACGGCCGGCCGATCTTTTCCATGCTCGCCTCGTTTCATATCGAGGAATCCGGCTATACCCACCAGATGACCATGCCGGACGTGGTCGGCCCGGAAGAACTGGCCAGTCACGACGAGCTGCGCCGCGCCTGGGTGGATTCGCTCGATCGGGTGCCGGAATCCCTGCGCGAAGCTGTCGGGCGCGAGGTCGCCATCGACATGCACGCGGTCAAGCCCTGGAACATGCTCGATCCGGACAAGCGCGAGCCGATTCAGCATGTCTGGTTCAAGGCCAAGGCGCCGCTGCCCGACGATCAGTCCGTGCATCGGGCGGTTCTGACTTATGCCAGCGATTTCAATCTGTTGGCGACATCGCTGTTTCCGCACGGGGTGTCGTTTTTCACCCCGGGTATGCAGATGGCCAGCATCGACCATGCGATTTGGTTTCATCGTGCGTTTCGGGTCGACGAATGGCTGCTCTATGCCATGGACAGCCCCGGCGCCCAGGATTCCCGCGGGCTGTCGCGCGGGTTGATCTTCAATCGCGACGGTCATCTGGTGGCCTCGGTGGCCCAGGAAGGGCTGATTCGTCAGCGCAAGCCGCGCGAGTAACGGCCTCGCCGCGGTTATGAAAATGTCATCGCGGTGAACGACCATGGCAGGGCAGGAATGCGCCTGCGATCCGAAAGAGGCGTGGCATGCGTCGTTACTGGCCCGGGCTCGTTTGCATCGTATCGCTGTGCATGCTGGCGGCGTGGCCAATGATGGCCAGCGCGCATGCGGGCGCCGCTAGCGGCCCGGACCACAGGAATCCGCCCATGAGCACGAATGCCAAGATCGTGATCGCCCATCGCGGGGCTTCGGGTTATCTGCCCGAACATACGCTGCCCGCCTATGCCATGGCCTATGCGCTGGGCGCGGACTATATCGAGCCCGATCTGGTCATGACCGCCGATCAGCACCTGATCTGTCTGCACGATATCCATCTGGAATCCACCACCGATGTCGAGCAACAGTTTCCGCAGCGCGCGCGCGCCGATGGCCGCTGGTATGCGGCGGATTTCACTCTCGCCGAAATTCAGCAGCTCAACGTCACCGAACGCACCAAACCGGACGGTACACGCGTGTTCCCCGAGCGTTTCAAGGCCGATGCCCAGGGCTTCAAGGTGCCCACCTTCGTGTCGCTGGTTGAAATGGTGCAGTCACTCAATCGCGAAACCGGGCGCGATGTGGGGATTTATCCGGAAACCAAGGCGCCGGTGTTTCACGATAACGAAAACCTGCCCATCGAGCGGGTGCTGCTCGACCGCCTGGCCGAATACGGCTATGCCGGGCGCGATGCCAAGGTATTCATTCAGAGCTTCGGTTTCGACAACCTGCGCGAAATGCGCGAAACCATGGGCAGCGATCTGCCCATGATTCAGTTGATCAGTGACGCCCCGGCCTACGACGCGCTGGTCACCCCGGCTGGACTCGATGCCATCGCCCAGTACGCCGACGGTATCGGCCCGGATAAAAAACGTATCGCCGAAAGCGACGGCGCATTGGTCGAACGCGCCCACGCACGCGGGCTGAAGGTGCACCCCTATACATTCCGTGCTGACCAGTTGCCGCCCGGTACGCCGCGTCTGGAAGACGAACTGCGCCAGTATTACTTCGACTACGGTGTCGACGGGCTGTTTACCGACTTTACCGATATCGCCGTCGAAATCGTCCATCCCGATTATCGCGCCCGGATGCACCCGCGGTAGCGTTCGCTGCGGCTGGGCTTCGCCCGCCGACCGGCAGTGCCGCGCCAATTCGTGGCACACTCGCCGCGCCTTGTCGCTGTATTGACCATCCATGCCCATGAGTTCTGCCACCCGCCTCGGCCTGGCCGGCGGTGTTTGTACGCTGCTCGGTATCGGTCTGGCGCGTTTTGCCTATACGCCGCTGATCCCGGCGCTGGTCGAAGCACACTGGTTTTCGTCCCATGCAGCGGCCTATCTGGGCGCGATCAATCTGCTGGGCTATCTCATCGGCGCGGCCACGGCGCATCGCGCGACGTTGATCGTGGGCGTGCGTACGGTGCTGGCCGCCTGTCTTTTGCTCACTGTGGCCAGTCTTTATGCCTGCGCGCTGGACTGGGGCGCGATCTGGTACGGCTTCTGGCGTCTGACCTGTGGCATCACCGGCGCGATGCTGGTGGTCGTGGGCGTACCGGCCGCGTTGTCACGCGTGGACGTGGGCGCACGGGCCTATACCAGTGCTCTCGTATTCACCGGCATCGGCCTGGGCATCATGGCCAGCGGTACGGTCGTGCCGTGGCTGGCCGATGTCGGCGTGGCGCCGACCTGGCTGGCGCTGGGGGGCGTCGCCACGGTACTCGCCGGTTGGGCCTGGTTTGCGGTGTTCGTCAATCTGGCGCCATTGCCGCGCAGTACGTCCCACGGCCATTCGGCTGCGCCGCTGCCGGCGCTGGCATTGTTTCTGGTGATCGCCGCCTATGGCCTGGATGCGGCCGGTTTCGTGCCGCATACATTGTTCTGGGTGGATTACATTGCCCGCGAGCTGGGCGAAGGGCTGAAAACCGGCAGCGGCTATTGGGTGCTCTTCGGCCTGGGGGCGATGTGCGGGCCGGTGGTGGCCGGTTTCATGGCGTCGCGGCTGCGTTTTCGCCCGGCACTTGCGCTGGCGTTGACCATCAAGACGATCGCTGTACTGCTGCCTGTGCTCTCCACGCATGCCATCGCCCTGGGCCTGTCGTCTTTTTTCGTCGGCATGCTGATTCCCGGCGCGGTCACACTCACCTCGGGCGCGATTGCTGCCCTGGTACCGCCCGACCGCCAGCAACAACTCTGGGGCTGGGCCACGTTGAGTTTTGCCCTGGCCCAGGCAGCGGGGGCCTACGGGATGTCCTGGGGCTATGAAGTGCTCGGCAGTTATCGGCCCTTGTTCGCGATTGCGGCGGCCGCACTCGCACTGGCCAGCATCAGCGCCACGGCCGCGGCGTTGCGCCATCCGCGATGAGCACCGAACGCGACATGCCGGGCGGGCTCTGGCGTCTGCCGCTGGCGGGCGCGGTCGCGCTGTTGTTGGGCGTGGGCTTTGGTCGCTATGTCTTCACGCCCTTGATCACGCCGCTCGTCGAGGCCGGCTGGTTCAGTGCCGAGCAGACCGCCCGCCTGGGCGCGATCAATCTGCTGGGCTATCTCGCGGGTGCCGCGGGGGCCAATCGTTACGCCCACTGGCTTGGCCCGCGGCGGGCGATCGCCAGCTGTCTGATCGCGCTGGTCGCAAGCCTGGCCGCCTGTGCCTGGCCCTGGGGCATGATCGGTTACGGGTTCTGGCGGCTGCTTGCGGGCATGGCCGCGGCCACGCTCACGATCGTGGTGACGCCAGCGATCATGGCGCGTATGCCCGAAGCGCGCCGCCCGGGCGCCTCGGCCACGATCTTCACCGGCATCGGTGTCGGCACCATGGGCGTCAGTCTGATCGTGCCGTGGCTGGCCGGCTTCGGCGTGGGCGCGACCTGGCTGGCGACCGCCGGCATTGGCGCCGTGCTCGCCGGCGTGAGCTGGTTGGGCGTGTGGCGCTATCTGCCAAGCGAAGCACCGGCCGATACGCCACGGCAACCGACATCGCGCACGCCCGCCACGCCCTGGGCCGTCATCGCCCTGGTGATCGTGGCCTATGGCCTGAGTTCGGCCGGCTATGTGCCGCATTCTTTGTACTGGGTGGACTATATTGCGCGTGAACTCGGGCGCGGTCTGGACACCGGCAATCGCTACTGGCTGGTGCTGGGCATCGGCGGGGTGATTGGCCCGGCGCTGGCCGGGGCGGCCGCACGGCGGCTGGGCTTCGACACGGCGCTTGTGCTCGCTTTCGTATTGATGACGCTGGCCACGGCTCTGCCGCTGTTATTTGTCGGCGTCGCCGGGCTGGGTATCTCGTCGCTTGTCGTGGGCGCGATGGTGCCGGCCATCATCACGCTCACCGCCGGCACGGTGCATGCGCTGGCGCCCGCGCCGCGTCAGCGCCAGATCTGGGGCTGGGCTACGCTATCCTTTGCCGCGACCCAGGCGGTCGGCGGTTTTGCCATGGCCCGGCTGTATGCCGTGGCCGGCACCTATACCGTGCCGATCGCTGCCGGGGCGGCCATTCTGCTCGTGGCGACCGGCTGTTCGCTGGCCGGCGCGATCGGCGCGCACAGGCGCCGGTCTGACGGGGAATGACAACGATGACCGAATTCGAGATGACCACCCTGTTTTCCTATTCCGTGGCCCACTGGGCGGCGTTCTTTACCGCGGCGCTATTGCTCAATCTCACGCCGGGCCCGGACATGGCCTATGTGCTGGCGCATTCGCTGCGCCGTGGTCGGCGCGCGGGCTTCGTGGCGATGGGCGGTGTCTGGACCGGGGCTTTCGTACATGTGGTGCTGGCGGCACTGGGCCTGTCGGCCGTGCTGGCCAGCTCGGCTGCGGCGTTTGCGCTGGTCAAGTATCTCGGCGCGGCATATCTGGTCTGGCTGGGCATTCAGGCCTGGCGGGCCAGCGGCGAGGCGATGCCACAGACGCCCGTCGCGGCCGTGTCGGCACGTGCGACCTTTGGCCGCGGCGTGCTGGTGGCCGCGCTCAACCCGAAGGTGGCCATGTTCTTTCTGGCGTTTCTGCCGCAGTTCGTGGTGCCGGGCGCTGGCCCGGTGGCGGCCCAGCTTTTTCTGCACGGTTGCCTGATTATCGTCGTGGCCGCATTCGTCGAGCCGCCGATGGTGTGGTTCGCGGCGACGTTCGCGCAGCGTCTGCGTAGCAACGTGCGCGTGCAGCGCTGGCTCGACCGCGCCCTGGGTTCGTTGTTCATCGCGCTCGGGGCACGCCTGGCAGTGGCCTCGCGGACCTAGCTCTTGGGCTTGCGGATACGCGGGCGAAAGCCGGCGGGCTTGTCGGCCAGCCAGTCGACGAACTGGGCGATATCCGGATGGGCGAGCAGGGCGGCCCGCGAGTTGTAGCGTTCGGCGAGTTCCTTTTCGCCCAGCACCGCGTGGACGTGGCTATGACAGGGCCGGCAGACATGCAGGATCGCGCCCAGGCGTTGTTCGCGGTCGAAGCGCTTGCGAATACGCTTGAGCCGATGGGTACGCCGCGGAATCAGGTGATGGCGGGTGGTACGCACGCCGGCCCGCCCGCATAGCGCGCAGCGGGCGCTGGCATCGTCGGTTATGGTCATGGGCCAGGGCGCTGGCGGTAGGCACGCACCAGCCGCACAAGCGTATACAGGATATGCGCCAGCCACAGTACGGCGCCGGTCGGCAGTGTGGCCAGCGTCAGCCAGCCGAATACGCCCGCGCTGGAAAGCGTGTTGCCGATATCCATGCCCCAGAGCGGGCAGGGATGTGGGCCGGCTTCGTTGACCGTACAACCCAGTGCCGCGCCCAGCTGGCCGGCGGCCACGGACACGAGCATCGGCCCGATCGCGAGCAGCACGATCGCCAGTTGCACGGCCAGAAAACGGCCGATCGCGTGCCAGCGCGGCCTGGCGGGGGTCACGTTTGGTGATCGCCGAGCCCGGCCTCGAGGTCGTCCAGGGCGTCGGTCAGGTACTGGAGCATATGCTGCATGCTCGGCAGCGAACGGCGACAGGCCAGCAAGCCGAACTCGAGCGAGTCGCGATAGCTGGCCAGGCTGATATTGAGCGCCTGACCGTCGAGCACGATCGACACCGGATACATGCCCTCGAGTTTTGCATCGCCGTAGTAGAGCGTTTCACTCGGGCCGGGCACGTTGGAAATCACCACATTGAAGGCCTGGCGGCGCGGGGCGATACCGGTGAGCAGATTCATGCCGGCCGGTGCGGCCAGCGCGGCGGTAAAGCCCATGATCTGCTGGCTGGTCATGGTCTTGTAACGGCGTTTCCAGTGCTCGACCGAATGCTGAATGGCAGCCAGGCGTTCTACCGGATCGACCACATCGGTGGCCAGGCTGGCGAAGATCATGGCGACCTTGTTGCCCGTGCCGCTGTCGGCGGTATGCAGGGAAACCGGCAACATCGCCACCAGCGGATCATCAGGCAGCGCATCCTGGCCAAGCAGGTATTCGCGCAACGCACTGGCACACATCGCCAGAACGATGTCGTTGACCGTCGCATCGTAATGCTTGGCCAGTGTCTTGATACGGCTCAACGAATACGACTGGGCTGCAAACCGCCGCGAGCCGCTGATGCGCCGGTTGAGCATGCACATCGGCGCCTGTTTGAAGGCGGTGAAATCCGGTTCTTCGCGGGCCTGCTGCCAGGCCGAGAACACCTGCTGGCCGACCCGCGGCATGGCGGCGAGCTGGCGCGAGGTGGCCGCCGCGGCTTTCCAGGCGCCATGCCAGGGCGCCGCGCCGCCACGCTGCGATTGATCGCGCTCGCGTTCGGGCAGTTGCCAGGGCACGCGCAGCCCGCCGGGCGTGGGCGCATCGTTGAGCGAGCGGCGCATCACGCGCATCGCACTAATGCCGTCCATCAGCGAGTGATGAAACTTCGTATACACGGCAAACCGGTTATCGGTGACGCCCTCGATGACATAGGTCTCCCACATCGGCCGCGAGCGATCGAGCAGCGCGCCGTGCAGCATGGAGACCAGCGCCAGCAGATCGCGGATCGCCCCCGGCGCGGGCAGGGCCAGATGGCGGACGTGGTATTCCAGGTCGAAGCCGTCGTCGTCGACCCAGAACGGCTGGCCGAAGCGGTATTTCAGGCGGCGATCGAAGGGCGGCTGCACATCGGTAAAGCTGCGCGCCTTCTCCACGATCTCGCGAACGTATTTGGGGCCGGCATCGTCGGGCATGGAGAACAGCTGCAAGCCGCCGACATGCATGGGCTGGTGGCGCCCTTCCAGACGCAGAAAAATCTGATCGACGGGGTTAAGCAACTGCATGGCGTCTCCGGATACGCGGGCGCCTTGCCGAACGACACGCCCAAACTCCCGAGACTAGCGCCTGCACCATGGCTGCGCATAGTCCCCGTCATAGTGCGACGACGAAAATCAGGACAGATCGATGGCGTGGGCTTTGAGTGCGGCCAGATCGACGATCTCCAGTGCCGCTTCGTCGGTCGCGGTCAGTGCCACACGCGGGGCCACGCCGGCCTCGAGTGCCTCGGCCCAGCGCGCGGCACACAAGCACCAGCGATCGCCGGCCTTGAGGCCGGGAAAGTCGAATTCGGGCCGCGGTGTGGATAGATCGTTACCGCGGCTGGCCGAGAATTCGAGAAACGCGTCGGTGAGTACGGCACAAATCACGTGGCGGCCGATATCCGCGCTGCCGGTTCGACAGTAGCCATCGCGATAGAAACCGGTGGTCGGTGCCTCACAGCAGCCGGCCAATGGCTCGCCGAGGACGTTGCGTGCGGGTATCGATGTCATTGTTGCTGCTGCATTTCCTGTTGGCGCATGGGCATGCTGTCTATGGCGTCGAAGAAGGCATGAATATCGAGCGACTCGCCCTGGCGTGCCTTCACGCCGCCGTCCTTGCCGACCAGCACGGCTTCGAAGCCGCCGGTCTGGTGCAGGCCAGTGATCGAGGCGCGTTCGATCGGCTGCGACAGATTGCTGTGCAGCGCGTCGGGGCTGACCACGAACCAGGCGATATCGCGCTCGGCGATACCGACCGTATTGGACAGTTCGTCGGCTGTTTCCTGGCCGGCGGTATCGGTGGGCGTGAATACCGCGATCACGCGGTAATCCCAGCGCAGATCGTCGAGCGTGGCCGCGCCCGCGCTGCCGGCGCCGATGAGCGTGGAGAACAGGCTGGCGAGTAGCAATCTACGCATGGGCAGGGGCTCTTGCGATGACGGGTTGAAGTCGCGCCGAGCGCGTATCGGGCATCGGCGCGTTGTCCGATCCATAGTAGGTGGTCACCATCGAAAGCTTGCGCTCGTCGGTGGTATTGGCCCCGGCGGCATGAAACAGGCCGGCATCGAAGAACAGCACATCGCCGGGCGCGAGTTCGGCGTTGATCGCCGACGCGATGAGCGACCGGTTGTCGGCCCGGTCTTCACGCAGGAACTGGGCGTCGTCGAGCCGGTCGGCCGCGAAATCCAGGTGCTGGGTGCCCGGCAACAGGCGCATGCAGCCGTTGGCCGGTGTTTCCTCGCCGAGTGCGAGCCAGGCATTGACCAGCCGCGGCGTTTCGAACGCCCAGTAGCGCAGGTCGCGATGCCAGGCCGTGGCAGTGGAATAGCGCGGCGACTTGGTCATTACGCAATTGTGGTGATTGCGGCTCAGATAGACGGTATCGCTGGCCAGCAATTGCGCCACGATCGCGGTCAGGCGCGTGTCGGTCGCCCAGTCGGCAAACACTGCGTCGCGATCATAGGCCTGGCGCAGCCGGCGCGGCGTATCACCGCCCTCGGCTGAGCGGCTGGCGGGCGCGCCGGGATAGGCGACATCGGCTTCATATTCAATCGGCGCGATCTGGGCAGCCACGTGTTCCTCGGTGACCCGGCGCAGTTCGTTGACGCGCTCGGCGGGGGCCAGACCACGCATGATCAGATAGCCGTCGCTTTCGAAAAGCGTGCGCTGGGCCGGCGTGAGAGCCGGTTGTAGCGAGGCGTCGATCGTCGTGTACATGCGCATTGGCTTAAACTTGCGGCCTACCGTGCCATACGCAAGGACGTGCAATGAAGTTGCCCGATATTCGCTCGATTTATGCGCTGCCCGGCGGGCGCCGCCTGATTTCGCGCGGCATCGGCTTCGTCGCGCCCTATTCGGGCAGTATCGGCGCGCGGGTCGTGGCGCTGGCCGATGGCCAGGCGCGCCTGCGCATGCCCGACAAGCGATCCAATCGCAATCATCTCAACAGTATCCATGCCTGTGCACTATCGACGCTGGCCGAAACCACGGCCGGCCTGTCGGTGCTCTACAGCCTGCCCGCGGACATGCGCGGTATCGCCGTGCATCTGGGGGTGAACTATCACGCCAAGGCACGCGGGCCGATCATGGCCAGCGCCCGTTGGTCGGTGCCGGCCTCGGGCGAACAGGTCGAGCGCGATATCGAAGTGCTCATGCACGACCGCGACGATGTACTCGTGGCCTCGGCGATCGTGCGCTATCGGTTGGGGCCGCGGGGCTGAACTCATCCACCGGGATGTCTATGTCGTAGATAGACCATCAGTTGTCTAATGCGCGGTGCAATCATGAAAAGACGTGTCGTAGTCGGTGGCCTCGTATTCGGTGCACTTGGCGCGACCGCGCTTGGTCGAGCGCTCGCTGACGCCGATTCGCCCAGCGGCGCCGATGCGGGCGACGTCCCGTCCGATGTCGAGGTATTCAAAGTGGAAAAGACCGAGGCCGAATGGCGCGAACAACTCTCGCCGGAAGCGTTTCGCGTGCTGCGCCAGGAAGCCACCGAGCCGTCGGGTTCCAGCGAGCTCAACCAGGTCAAGGCGGCCGGCGAGTTCGTATGTGCCGGCTGCGCGCTGCCGCTGTTCAAAAGCGAATGGAAATTCGAATCCGGTACCGGATGGCCGAGTTTCTACAATTACATCGACGGCCATCTGGGCTTCAAGACCGACTACAAACTGATCATTCCGCGCAAGGAATATCACTGTGCACGCTGTGGCGGTCATCAGGGCCATGTCTTCAACGACGGGCCCAAACCCACCGGCAAACGCTACTGCAACAATGGCGTGGCCCTGAAATTCGTGCCGGCCGCGGATAGCGACACCGCCTGAGCACGTAGCGGGTGGATTGGCTAAGCGTAATTCAGCACGCGATACTGTCGGCGAAACCGAGTCGACCTGCGTTTTCAGCGCGTGCCGAGGCGCCGTTGCCTGTTGGCTTGCCGCCTGCGGACGACGCCCACCTAGGCGGTTCTAGCCAGCCAAGAACCAGTCCGCAAATGAACGCCAGGCGCGCAAATGCAGCATCGTTCATTCGCGGACACCCTGCTGGCGTGAGAACAGCCAGCTGAGTTTGATGCAATCAAACAAGAACGTTGCCCGGTATGTCGATCCGGCGGGCTCGGCCGCTGGACACAAAAAAGCCCCGGTCGTCGTGACCGGGGCTTTTGTTGCGCGGTTAGCGTGTCTTGCTAGTTCGCCGCCGCGCTCTTGTGCAGCAGGTCCTGGTGCACGTGTTCTGCGTCGGAATCGATACGCTTCCAGGTCTGCGACTTGCCGATCAGGCTGATGCCGATATAACCACGGGCCTCGAGCGTGTCCGGGCCGGTCTGGGTGGCTTTGGCCTTGTAGGTCTTGCCGTTGTTCGGATCGTAGATCGTGCCGCCTTCGAATTCGCCGTTGCCGGCGTATTTCAGGCCGTCGAGCACGGTCACGCCCAACAGACGGCGCTCGCGCTTGGACTCGTCCGGGTTGTTCTTGTCGTAGCGCGCCTTGCCGCTCTTGGAGCCCACGATCGTGCCTTTCCAGGTGCCGTTTTCCTCGTAGAGCTGAACATAGCCGCCGCTGGCGGTTTCCCATACGCCGGCAGCATCTTCGGCCTTCATCTCGGCGGCAAAGGCACTGCTGGTGGCGACCAGCAGAACGCTGGCCAGTAGAGCGTGTTTGAACATCGATTGTGTCTCCTCTTAGATAACTCATGCCTAGCATGCACGAAACAACCGAACCGTGGATGAATTACCGGGCAAGACAGCCCCCGGTTTGCGCCGCTAGACTGCTGCCACATTTCGTTCGCCGCTCCAGGCGAACCCGACAGGAAGACCCATGTCCGGGGAAGCACTCATCGCCGTTTTCATCGATTTCGAGAACCTCGCCCTCGGGGTCAAGGATTTGCCGGGCGGCGAGTTCGATATGGGGCTGATTCACAAGCGGGTGCTGGAAAAAGGCCGGCTCGTGTTCAAGCGTGCCTACTGTGACTGGGGCCAGTATCGCGGCCAGATGAAGTCGTTCCATGCCATGGGCATCGAGATGATCGATATCCCGCAAACGCGTATTTCCGGCAAGAACAGCGCCGATATCCGCATGGTCGTGGATGCGCTGGATCTATGCTATGCCAAGGATCATATCGACACGTTCGTGCTCGTGTCCGGCGATTCCGACTTCTCGCCGCTGGTCTCCAAGCTCAAGGAGAACAACAAGCGCGTGATCGGTTGCGGGGTCAAATCCTCGACATCGGAACTGCTGGTGGCCAATTGCGACGAGTTCATCTACTACGACGATCTGGTGCGCAAGTCCGGGCGTGCGCGCAAGCGCAAGGCGGACACCGACCAGAAGCAGGACAAGGGCGCCGAGGCGCGCGACAAGCTCATCGAGATCGTGTCGTCGCTGGAATCCGACTACGACCCGGTCTGGGGCTCGCTGGTCAAACAGACCATCAAGCGGGTCTATCCGAGCTTCAACGAAAGCTACTACGGCTTCAAAAGCTTTACCGATCTGCTCAAGTCGGCCCAGCAGCATGGCCAGATCACGCTCGAATACGATGCCGAGCGCGGCAATTACAAGGTCGCGGTCAGCTAGCCATAAAAAACCCGGCGCCGCGTACGACGCCGGGTGCGGGTTCAGGCCGGTTGGCCCGAATGCCGGTCTACATGGACGATTCGCTGCGATCGTCGTTGCTGTCTTCCATGTCCGAACCCGTTTCGGAGTCGGCGTTCGACATGCTGGAGTCGGAGCTGTCGGCAGTGTTCGTATCCATGCCGGTATTGCCGGCTTCGGCGATACCGATCACGCCACAGGCCTGACGCGAACCGGCAGCGCCGATCGGCGGCTGGCTCGGGTCGTTGGGTTTGGCGTGAATGATCACACCGCGCCCGATCAGCGCCTTGGCGCCGGTCAGCGACGCGCCCGCGAGCATGCCTTCGTCCGAAGCGTTGCCATCGTCGCCGGCATCGAGATCGCCCAGGTCGCCGGTGATGCGGTCGATATCCTTCGGCGGGTTCTTGGAGCTGCCCTTCAGGTTGAAGTGCGTGCCCGCGGAGGTGCCATCAGGCGCCGAGCAATCGCCGTACAGATGGATATGGTAGCCGTGCTTGCCGGGCGCCAGGCCTTCGGCTTCGGTGGTGTAGGCCACGCCACCATCCTCGGGGGTGAAGCGGATCGTGGCGGTGACGTCGTCATTGCCCTCGGTGCCGTGCAGCACGGCGATCGCTGCCTGCGGCATGTCCTCGCTGGCGCTCGTGGAGCTGGTCGCAGCCGGGTCGCTGTCGGCGGTGTCGTCGGCTTCGCGCTCGCCGTTCATCATTTCGTCGTCACCCATGGACGACTCGTTCTCGGTCGCGTTGTCGGCGCCCATTTCGTTGCTGTTTTCGCTGGCCGTATTGGTCTCGGCGCTGGTGCCGGTGTCGGCCGCGTTGGCTTGGTTCTGATCGTCGTTGTTGTCGCCGCATGCAGTCAGGCTCATCGCCAGCAGCATGGCAGCGGAAACGGAGATTAGGGATTTCATCATGGACCGTCCTTTCCTTGGGAATATCGGAATCGAGTGCGCGTTGTTCATGAAAACACGTTCAGCCGCGGCGTGCGCGCAGGCGGGCCACGATCGCTTCGGCATCGTACTGCGCAACAAACAATTCACCGTGATTTGCCTGCAGCCACGGACCGAGGGTGGCAGCGCGGGTGTCGAGCAATGCGGCCAGCGCGTCGATATGCTCGCCGCCGCCGAGGGCGGCCTCGCGGCGCAGCGGATCGCGTTGCGAGTCGACAAACGCCACGGTCTGGCGATAACGCGGGGTGTTTGGCTCGGTCACCGAGGCATCGGTCGACGCCCGGCTACTCGCCAGTACCCCCTTGCTGATCGTGCGCGCGGCATCGGCGGCGACGTTGGTGGTACTGATCGCCGCCGAGCAGCCGCCCAGCAGGGCGACCGATCCCGCCAGGGCCAGCGCCCCCACGGTCGTGCGGCCATACGATCGAAGCATGAGTTGGCCAGCCAAGATTATCCCCTGTTCGTGTAATCGTTATGGCCTCACGCTATCGTTTGCAGGTGGGCGGCACAATAGGGGAATGTAACCAGTTGATGTCGCGCGCCATATAGCGCGGCTCAGGATCAGTGCGGATGCCACGCGAAGTCTTTCGAACGCCCGACGCCTGTTTTGCTCACTTGCCCGGCTTTGCCTATCCGCCGCGCTATATCGAAGTCGACGGGCTGCGCATGCACTATGTCGAGGCTGGCCCGGCCGACGCGCCGCCGGTGGTGTTGCTGCACGGCGAGCCGAGCTGGTCGTATCTGTATCGCCACATGATCGCGCCGCTGGCCGCAGCCGGGTATCGGGTGCTCGCACCGGATCTGATCGGCTGTGGCCGCTCGGACAAACCCGGCGCCATCGCCGATTACAGCTACGCCGAGCATGTCGCCTGGATCGGCGCCTGGTTCGAACAGCTGGCGCTCAAAGGTGTCACCCTGTTCTGTCAGGACTGGGGGTCGTTGATCGGCTTGCGGCTGGTCGGCGAACGGCCCGACACCTTCGCGCGCGTATTTGTGGGCAATGGCTTTTTGCCGACAGGCGACGAAAAAATGCCGATGCTGTTTTCGGCCTGGCGTGCGTTCGCGCGTTACAGCCCGGTGTTTCCGGTAGGCGCGATTCTGCAGGCCGGTAGCCGGCGCTGGCTCTCGCGCGGCGAGCGCGCCGCCTACAACGCGCCGTTTCCCGACAAGCGCTATACCGCCGGCATTCGCGCTTTCCCCGGTCTGGTGCCGATGACCCCCGACGATCCGGCCACGCCGGCCAATCGCGCAGCCTGGCAGGCGCTGGCGTGCTTTTCACGACCGTTTCATACCTGCTTCGCCGATGGCGACCCGATCACCCGCGCCGCGGATCGCGCGCTACGCCGGCGTGTGCCCGGCGCGGCCGAGGCAGCCCACACCACGATCGCGCGGGCACGCCATTTCCTGCAGGAAGATCAGGGCGACAAGATCGCTGCCTTCATGCTCGCGCAGATGGGCCCGCTGCGCTGAGCCTGTCCGCGTTCAGCTGATTTCGTCGTAAAGCGCGCGGTACTGTTCTGCCGCACGGCTGCGCGGCGCATAGACGCTGATCGGCGCGCGGTGTGCGCCCATCTGCTCGACATGGGTGCTGTAGTCGATGAAGGTTTGCGGCGCCTTTTTCATCGTCTCCGGCGGCGTTTCGATCATCTCGCGGTGCATCTTGCGGCGGCGATCGGCCATGGAGAAAAACGGAATCACCCGCGTCTTGCCCACTTTCTTGTCTTCGACGTGTTCGAGCACTTCGTCGAGCGCACGCAGCGACAGCGGCGTGGGTACGACCGGCACCAGCACGTGATCGGCCGCGCGCAGCACCGAGGTCGCCAACGCGCCGATGCCCGGCGGGCAATCGAGCACGAGCAGCGAATAGCTTTCCGAGAACGGGTCGATCAGGCTCTCGAGCACCTTGCGCGGCTGCTTGGCGGCATGAATCTGGGCATCCCAGTCGCGATAGCCGCGATCGCCGGGCAGAACCGAAAGCCGCGGGTAGGCCGTGGACTTGATATAGCGGCCCAGTGGCTCCTTGCCGGAGACCACGCGCTTGGCCGAAATCTCCGGCGATTCGTCGACGCCGAAATACCAGCTCGCCGCCCCCTGCGGATCCAGATCCCACAACAGCACGTGCTTGCCGGCCTGGGCCGCTTCGTAGGCGAGGTTGACGGCGGCGGCGGTCTTGCCGACGCCGCCCTTGAGACTGTAGAGCGCGATCGTTTTCATGGCTTGAATTCTAAGCAGAAAACGTCGCGCGCATCTATCGTGCGCCCGTGAAATCTGCAATTGAACGCATTGACCGCCCGGCGCGAGCCGTTAAGCTCGCCCGATGCGTATTGCTCTTATTGCCGATACCCACGGCTATCTCGACCCGCGTATTGCCGATGCCATTCGTGGTGCCGATATCCTTGTCCACGCCGGCGATGTCGGTACCGGTATCGAAGCCGAGATCGCACCGCTTGCCGCACGTATCGTGATCGTGCAGGGCAACAACGACCCGGCCGATTCCGGCTGGCCGAACAGTGAAGTGCTGGCCCTGCCGGGCGGCGATCTGGCCGTCATGCATGGCCATCAGTGGCCGGCGAAAACGCGGCACCGCAAGCTGCGCGAACAATTTCCCGACGCACGCGCAATCGTGTGTGGTCATAGCCATCGCCGCGTGCAGCAGAGCGACGAAATCCCCTGGCTGCTCAATCCGGGCGCGGCGGGGCGTACACGCGCCTATGGCGGGCCGGGCTGGATGGATCTCTTTGCCGAGGCCGAGCAATGGCGCGTGCGTAGCGAATCGTTGGAGCCGCAGCCCCGACGCCGGCGCAAACCAGGCTGAACGTCAGTCACTACACAAGGAAGACGGGTATGTCGCAACGACTCGTAACGGTCGACAACGACGGCGCGGTTCGTATCATCACGCTCAACCGGCCGGACAAGCGCAATGCGGTCGACCGGCCCACGGCCGACGCGCTGCGTCAGGCGTTTGTCGATTTCGCCAACGATGATGACAGTTCGGTCGCCGTGCTCACCGGCGCGGGCGGCCACTTCTGTGCCGGTGCGGATCTGGCTGCCATGGGCGATGCCGAGCGCCGGAATGCCGTCGACCCGGACGGCGCCGGGCCGGGGCCGATGGGCCCGACGCGCATGCTGCTGGATAAACCCGTGATCGCGGCCGTGCCCGGCTATGCCGTGGCGGGCGGGCTGGAACTCGCGCTCTGGTGCGATATGCGGGTGATCGAGGATTCGACCGTCTTCGGCGTGTTCTGTCGGCGTTGGGGCGTGCCGCTGATCGACGGCGGTACCGTGCGCCTGCCGCGTATCGTCGGTCAGGCGCGCGCGCTCGACATGATCCTCACCGGGCGTGCAGTCGCCGCCGACGAGGCCATGCAGATCGGGCTGGCCAGTCGCCGCGTGGCCGATGGCCAGTCCCTGGCTGCCGCATGCGAGTTGGCCCACACGCTGGCGAATTTTCCGCAAGCATGCCTACGTGCCGATCGGCGCTCGCTGTATGCGCAGTGGGATCATGAACTGGGAGCGGCGTTGCAGCACGAAGGCGCCGGCGGCTATCCGGTGGTGTTTGCCGAAGCGATCAGCGGTGCGGCGCGTTTTGCCGATGGCGCCGGCCGGCACGGCCACTTCGAGTCCCCCGATCACGCGCGATCGCAAGCACCGGACGACTGAAATCGCGTTGTCAATCCGAGCCAGCGCAAGGGCGCCGTCGCGTCTTATCGACGATGTATGAAACGCAGGCGGCCGCGCTCCAGCAAGCAGGTTGTGCGCGAATGAACGCGAAAGCACGCGAAATAAGGCGAAAGACAGAGCGCTCCAGGGCCGTGTGGTCTGCTGTTCACCCAGCGTGCCGAATTTTGCACATAATCAAGCGCGTTTTTATTAATAAAGCGCGTGAACGCCGGCCCGCCTGTGACGGGCCGGCGAGATTACGCCAGAGACGCTTTAGAACCGGGCGGTTACCGCGTTGGCACCGTCGACCGGGTTCGGGTTGTCGAGCAGCGTACGGGCCAGCTGATTGACGTCGTCAGTGCGACTCGCGTCGATTTCCAGCGCCGCGAGCAGGCTCGAGAACGATTCATCGTCGGAGGGTCGCGAGGTGGCCGCTGCCGAACGCAGCTCGCCGTAGGTGACCACCACAAAACGTTCGATCGACTGCTTCTTATCCAGCACGCCGGCGTTGTCGACCGGCGGCAGCGTCACGAAATACTGGTCGGGGCTGTATTCGTAGATCGCCCCCGTTGCGAAGTCGGTGGTCGAGCCGATCAGGCCCAGCCCTCCGATAAGGATGTTGGCGAAAAACCAGGCGTCGGTTTTGGTTTCGAGTGATTTGGATACGGTTCGGTAGCCTTCCATTTCAAAAGAAACCGTCTGACCGCTCTTGTTATCGAGGCGTAAGCTCAGCGGCGTCTTACCGATGGCCTGCCCGGCGATCCGTACCGTGGCCCCTTCTGGTTCGGAATCAAAAGACACGTTCTGATCGGTACCGCTCGCGATAGTTGCGCAACCGCTGGAAACGCCGCCAACCACCACGAGAAGAGCCGCCGTCACTGCGACTCTGCTTATCCCAGAAGTCATACATCTCCCCCAAGCCCTATTGTTTTTGGAGGAGGGATATTAGCCCGTTCTTGCGAAGGCTAGTGCGATCACCACGGGGTATCGCGAGCGCCTTACGCAATGCAGCTCTCATCGTCGACGCTGATTTGATTATTCACCCATGTCGAGCGGGCGAGGGCTTGTCGAGCGCGTGCTGCAGATTACAAGCGCTCGCAGTTTGTCAGTAGACTTCATTGGCGCGAATGGGCGTATTCGCATCCTTGTCCGGCGCGCTATCGGTGGCTGACTGTGCCATATCGAACGCGTCCAGCACGAAGGCATAGATCAACGCCGTTTCCTCGAGCGCGGTGAAACGACCGGGCAGGCCGCCATGGCCGGCGGCCATATGGGTCTTGAGCAACAGCGGATTGTCGTCCGTTTTGTGCGCCCGCAGTTTGGCCACCCATTTGGCGGGCTCCCAGTAGGTCACGCGCGGGTCGGACACGCCGGCGATCGCCAGTATCGGCGGATAGGCCTGGGCGCTGACATTCTGATAAGGACAATAGCCGCGGATGGTCTCAAACGCGGCCACGTCATCGCGTGGGTTGCCCCATTCCGGCCATTCCGGCGGCGTGAGCGGCAGGGTCTCGTCGAGCATCGTATTGAGCACATCGACGAAGGGCACGTCGGCGATCGCCGCGCCCCAGAGATCGGGCCGCTGGTTGAGCACGGCGCCCACCAGCATGCCGCCGGCGCTGCCGCCATGCGGCACGATACGCCCGGCCGCACTATAGCCGGTCGCCGCCAGATGTTCGGCGACGGCGATGAAGTCGCTGAATGTATTGGGTTTATGGGCCAGTTTGCCGTTGGCATACCAGCGATAGCCGCATTCCTTGCCGCCGCGGACATGGGCGGTGGCGTGTACGAAGCCACGATCGATGAGCGAAAAACGGCTCGAGGAAAACGCCGCGGGCTCGGAGATGCCGTAGGCGCCGTAACCATGCAGCAGACAGGGCGCGCTGCCGTCGAGCGGCGTATCCACATGATGAATGAGTGTCACCGGCACGTCGGCGCCGTCGGCGGCGCGGGCATGCAGGCGCCGCACGACATAGTTTTCCGGTTGAAAGCCGCTCGGCACGGCGCGGCGCTTGCGTAGCTGGCGCGTACGCGTGGCCATGTCGTAGTCGTAGGTTTCGTCGGGCGTATTGGGCGCGCTGTAGATGAAGCGCAGCGTAGCGGTGTCGTGTTCGTAACCGGGGGCGATGCCCAGGCTGTAGGCTTCGGCATCGAAACGGATGGCGTGATCGAGGCCGCGGGTCTTGTCGGTGATCACGATACGCGGCAGGGCATCGGCGCGTTCCATGCGGACGCGAAAATCGGCGAACTCGATATGATCGAGCAACAATCGTCCGGGTTCGTGTTCGACGACAGTCTGCCAGTGCTCCCGGGCCGGCGTGGCGATGGGCGTACGCACGAGCTTGAAGTCTTCGGCGCCGTCGGCGTTGGTCATCAGCACGAAGTCGTCGCCGTCGTCCTCGACGCTGTATTCCTGGCCCTCGACGCGTTCGGCGATCAGGCGCGGCGTGGCCCAGGGCGTGGCCGAATCGATGAAACGTGTTTCGCTGGTGGCATGATCGTGGGCATTGATCAGGATGAAGCGATCGCTCTGGGTCGTGTCCACCGACACGAAAAAACCGGCATCGGGCTCGGAATACACCAGCTCGGCGTGCTCCGGCGCATCGCCGAGGGCGAGCCGCCAGACCTTGCAGGGCCGGTGGTTGTCGTCGAGCGTGGTGAAAAACAGCGTGGCGCTGTCGGCCGACCACATGAGGTTGCCGGTGGTATTGGGAATCGGCGGCTGGATTTCGCGCTGGGTCTGGATATCGCGTACATGCAGCGTATAGGCCTCCGAGCCGCGCTCATCCAGGGCAAAGGCGAGCAGGCGATGATCACGACTGTGATTGACTTCGCCGAGGCTGAAATAGGCACGGCCGTGGGCTTCGGCATCGCCATCGAGCAGGATCTGTTCGCCGCTGAGCCCGTCCTCCGGCATGGGCGCCTCGGCCGGCCGGGCGTCGTTGTCGGCTCGTGGTGCGCGACAGAAGATCGGGTGCTGGCCGGCTTCGCGAAACCGTACGTAATAGAACCAGTCGCCATCGGGTGTCGGCACGCTGGTATCACGCTCGGCGATGCGCCCGCGCAGCTCTGCGACCAGGGTCTGGCGCAGCGATGACAGCGGTGCCATATACGTATCGGTATAGGTGTTTTCAGCGGCCAGATACGCCGCGATATCGGCATGCAGCAACGACGGATCGTGCATGGCTTCGCGCCAGTTCTCGTCGCGCAGCCAGGCATAGTCGTCAACGAGCATTACGCCGTGGCGCTGCTCGCTGACCGGGCGGCGCGCGGCCACCGGCGGCGTGTTCGCGCGGGATAGGTTGGGCTGGGCGTCGGTCATGCGGCATCAATCAAGGCTGGCCAACCCACTAGCATCGGGCCTAAACGATGCGTTATCAAGATTCGCTGAAATCACGCCCGTCGATCAGGCGCAGGGCGCGGCGATAGGCCTGTTCGACTGCTTGTCGATCGCGGTCGCTGGTCATCGCGGCCAGCGCGGCTTCATGCAGGGCGCTGGCGTGCGTGTACATGAGCCGGCGCTGGTCGGCGTCGCGCAGGAATTCGCCGGCATCGCCGATACGCGCGAGCATGTGCACCGCGGCGTTGCGATCGCTGGCGAAATAGGCGCGCAGCTGGTCGAAAACCGCGTTCGCCAGCGTTTCGAAATCAAAGCCTCGCGCCCAGACGCGCAGCGTGTCGTCGCTGTCGAAGCCGTGCCGGCTGGCGATATCGTGGCGTGCCACGCGATGCAGCGCGCAGGCCAGCCAGTCCAGACAGCCCATTGCGGTATAGGGGTCGTTGATGCCCGGCGAAAGCGCGCGGGCGGCGATCTCGACAAGTTCGTTGACCAGGAAGAACACGTCCTGCGACTGGGTGCGCTGGCGGCCCCAGGCATAGGCGCCGACGAGCGCGGCCGCGATATCGTCATCCATTCGCGGTTTGGGCCAGGCCCAGAGCAAGGTCTGGCCGGCGGTGACGAAATCGCCCGGCGTGCGTTCAAGGCGCAGCACCAGATCATGGCTGGCGGCCGTACTCACCAGCGAGCCGAAGACCAGATTCTGGATATAGCCGTCGCCGTTGGCGCGCACGGGTACGGCCTGCGTGTCGAAGTCGGCAGGCAGATGGGCCGGTGGTTTCTCGCGCGCGGCCTCGACACGGGCTTCGTAGTCGTCGATGGCGCTGTCGAGATCGCGCGCGACGTTGGCGACCACGTTGGAAACGTGCAGGGATTCGGTGATGTGATGAATGAAATAGATCAGCACCGCGAGGCTGGCCACCGCCATACCCACCGCGAACACCAGCGCCAGATGCGGCACGAACGCCGCGCTGCTTTCGTGGCTGGCCTGCACGACGCGCAGCAATAGCAGGCAATACACGAACGTCGACACGAACGTGCCCAGCGTGATCTGGTTGCCCCGATCGTTCATGAAGTTGGTCAACAGACGCGGGCCGAGCGTGGAGGTTGTATACGACAACGCCGCGATCGTGATCGAAAACGTCACGCCGGCCACGCCGATCATCGAGCCGGCCACGGTGGTCAGCAGCCCGCGCGCGCCCTCGGCCTGAATACTGTATATCCAGGGCATGTTCGCGACCCAGGCATCGCCGATGCGCGCATCGATCGCGGTGAGTGCGAACGACAGCGCCGCGGCGAAGATCGACATCACCGTCGGGATGAACCAGTAGCTGCCCTTGAGCGTGTTCCAGTACTTGATCAGTTGCGCCATAGACTTGGCTTGCAGCACGTGGCTCGGGATGATGGACGCACCTTACCCGAATCGGAAGATCACCATGCAGCGAGCGATCGAAACGCTGACCATCGAATGCATCAAGGGCGATATCACCGAGCAGCCGGATATCGCCGTAATCGTCAATGCCGCCAACAAGCAGCTCAAGGGCGGTGGCGGCGTGGACGGCGCCATTCATCGCGCGGCCGGGCCGAAGCTGGTCGAAGCCAGCCGCGCACAGGCGCCGATCGAAGCCGGCGAGGCGGTGATCACCCCGGCCTTCGATCTGCCCAACGATCATGTCGTGCACTGCGCAGGGCCGGTCTACAGCAAAAGCCAGCCGGTGGCCGCGCAGCTGGCCAGTTGTTATCGCCTGGCCATGCAGCTGGCCGAAGAGCAGAACGCCGAATCGATCGCCTTTCCGGCCATTTCCGCCGGCATCTACGGCTACCCGCTCGATGAAGCCGCCGAGATCGCCGTGCAGACGGTGGCCGACTGCGCGGTACGCGCGCAAAGCATCAAGCGGGTGCGCTTCGTGCTGTTCTCCGACGACGCGCTGGCCGCCTTTCAACGCGCGCTGGAAACGCACTAGCCATGGCGGATACGCCCTGCGCCGGCGCGGTCATATAAATGTCATGCGCCCGCCTCGGTTCTTTCATGGAGATGTCACAGCAGTCGCCTAGCGTGCCGTGGTCAAGGACGCCCGTCAGCGGCGTCATCCATAACAGGCAGTGACCACCACCGAGGGCGGACCATGAGTGAAGAGATCGAAGACCATCGGCTATTGAACGACAGCGAAAACGAGCCGTTTTCCTCCGTACTGGAACGGCGCGTATCCCGGCGCAGCATCATGCGCGGCGGGCTGAGCGTGGCTGCCGTGAGCATGCTCGCCGGCTTTGGTCTGACCGGCTGCAACGACGACGATGACGACAACGTCTCTACCAGCGACGACGATCGCGCCGCCGCCATGATGCTGGCGTTCGAAGCCATCGCGGGATCGAAGACCGACGCGGTCGTCGTGCCCGGCTCGGGCTCCGCCCAGGCCAACGCATCGCTGGCCGCCGGCGCCGCGGCCGCCACGACCGGCGCCTATACCGCCCAGGTGGTCATGCCGTGGGGCACGCCCATCAACACCAGCGGCACGGCCTGGCGTTCGGATCTGGCATTCACGCCGGAAATTCAGGCCAACAGCGTGGGCATGCACCACGACGGCATGCACAACTTCCCGATTTCCGAAGATACGGCGTCGTCGAATTTCATCATGGCGCTCAACAACGAATACATCGACCAGGGCGCGCTCTGGGCAACGCAGGGCGGACCCAGCGATACGCCCCGGCCAGCCGATGAATCACGCACCGAAATCAATGCCCACGGTGTGACCGTGGTTGAACTGCGTCGTGGCGACAACCGCGTGTGGGATGTGGTGCGCAGCTCGCAGTACAACCGCCGTATCACCAGTGCCACGCCCTGCGACCTGGCGGGCCCGGTCGCGGGCAGCTCGTACGTGGTGACCGCCTACGACAACACCGGCATGAGCACGCGCGGCACCAACAACAACTGCGCGAACGGCTATACGCCCTGGGGCACCTATCTGACCTGCGAAGAAAACTGGCCGGATATCTTCCGCAAGGACAGCGGCCGCGAGGCCGATGACGATCGTCTGGGTATTCGGTCGGGTGACACCCGCTACGACTGGGATACATCGGCCGGCGACGAAACGGAAAGCAACGGCGAATTCGCCCGTTTCAATGCCACGCCTTCCGGCGAAACCGCCGCTGACGATTACCGCAACGAGCCGCGTACCTTCGGCTATATCGTCGAAATCGACCCCTATGATGCGACTTCGCGGCCGGTCAAGCGCACCGCGCTTGGGCGTTTTCGTCACGAAGGCTGCTGGCCGGGCAAGCTCGTTGCCGGCGAACCGGTGGTGTTCTACTCGGGCCACGATTCGCGTAACGAATATATCTACAAGTTCGTCTCCGACGCGAAGTGGGACCCGGCCGATGCCAACACCGCGGGTGCCACCACCAATCGCCTGGCCATCGGCGCCAAGTATATGGACAAGGGCACGCTCTATGCGGCCAAGTTCAATGCCGACGGCTCGGGCGAATGGCTGGAACTCGAACCGGATACGATCGTGCCGTCTTCGGCGGGCAGCGCTTACGCGGGCATGACGCTGGCCAGCGCCCTGGGCCTGGAAGCAGGCGATCGGGCCGGCATCATCATCAACACCGCGGATGCCGCCGATCTGATGGGCGCCACGCCCATGGACCGCCCGGAATGGGGCACGGTCGACCCGGTGTCCGGCGAGGTCTATATGACCCTGACCAATAACTCCCAGCGGACGGCGCAAGGCACCGAGCCGACCTACAGCAACGACGGCAGCAGCGACGACGAACCCGGTGTGGGTTTCGCCACGGCCCCGGTGAACGCAGCCAATCCACGTGCCGACAACAGCGACGGTCAGGTCATTCGCTGGGTCGAGCCGTCGCCGGGCGAAACCACGTTCAAATGGGATATCTTCGTGTTCGGTAAGGTGCCGACCAGCGAGGACAAGAACCTGTCGAGCCTGTCGGAGCAGAATTTCTTCTCCAGCTGCGACGGCCTCTGGTACGACGACCGTGGTGACGGGAACGGTATTCTCTGGATCGAAACCGACAGCGGAACCGAGTACACCAATGACCAGGTGCTGGCCGTGGTGCCGCAAGGCCTGGACAAGGGCAACAACGACTCGGTCATCCACGAAGGCAATCAGGCCCAGCTCAAACGCTTTGCGGTGGGCCCGAACGGCTGTGAAGTCACCGGTATTTTTGCCACGCCCGACAAAACCGCGCTGTTCATCAACATCCAGCATCCGGGCAACTGGCCGGCCGATGACGGCAGCAACACGCCAGATGCCACGGTCGCGCCGAGCGGCGATGTGCGCCCGCGTGCCTCGACGGTGGTGATTCAGAAGGCCGATGGCGGTCAGATCGCGGTCTGAGCTGTAATCCGGCACGGGCCGAGAAAGAGCCGCCTTCAGGTGGCTCTTTTTTTGTCTGCTCCACGTGAAACCGTTACGTGGCCTCGGCCAGACAGGCAGAAAACGCATCGGCGAGCGGGTTCTGAATACCGCGACGGCGTAGCAGATGAATCTCCGACGCGCCCGCATTGCCGGCCAACGGCCGAAAGCAGGCGGTATCCCGCGCGGCATGTCTGAGCGGCGCCGGAACCAGGGCAACGCCCATGCCTTTTTCCACCATCGTCACCACGGTCTGCCACAGCCGTGCTTCATGGCGAATCTGCGGGCTGAAGCCCGCCGCCACGCATAGCGCGACGATCCGGTCGTGATAGTGGGGCGAAACTGCGCGTGGAAACAGGATGAACGGTTCCTCGGCCAGGCGGGCCAGCTTGATGGCGCCTGTGCCGGCAAGCCGGTGGCTAATTGGAAGACAGCATAGAAAGGATTCGCGCAGCAGCAGCTGGCTGCGGATCTCGTCGCCGTGACGAATCCCGTGGGAACAGCCCATATCGATACGCTGGCCCAGCAGGGCGGCGATCTGTTCTTCGCTGTTGAGCTCCTTGAGCACGATATCGATATCGGCATGATCGCGGCCGAAGCGTTCGATCGCCTCCGGCAAGCCGCGAAACAGCATCGAATTGACGAAGCCCACCCGCAGCCGGCCGCTCAGGCGCCGTGCCGAGCGACGCACGAGCTGCTCGGCGTCGGCGGCATGGGCAAGCAGGTTTTCGGCCTCGGTCAACAGCAGCGTGCCGGCATCGGTCAGGGCCACGCGTTTGCTGTTGCGCTCGAGCAGCGTCACGCCCAGCTGTTGCTCGAATTTCTTGATATCGAAACTCAACGCCGGCTGTGAGATATGCAGGCGGCGGGCGGCGCGTCCGAAATGCAGTTCCCGGGCCACGGCCACGAAATAACGCAGTTGTTTGAGGTCCATGATGGCGTTTCCGGCGATAAGCCATGTTTATCGAACAGGAGATGAATTGTATTGGACGTCTATCGAAAGCGCGCCCTAGTCTGCATTCACGCTCATACGAGAATGCGCCATGTCGACTCCTGCAACCGCGTCGCAAGCGGCGGTTTTGCAAAGCAACATCCCCGATGCGAGGGGGCTGAGCCTGTTCGAGCGCGATCCGGATCTGGCCCGTTTGCTGCGGGTATATCTGGGCGATGCGGACTACGAGAAACTCGAACCGCAGCTCGTCGATCTGGGCGCTCGCGCGGCGGGTGAACTCGACGATCTCGCCATGGCCGCCGACCGCAATCCGCCGGTGCTCGTGCATCGCAACCGGCGCGGCGAAGACGCGCAGTCCATTGAAAAACACCCGAGCTATACCGCGCTCGAAGGCGTAGCCTACGGCGAGCTGGGGCTGGCCGCGCTCAGTCATACCGATGGCAAGCGCCCGTCGCTGATCAAGTATGCGTTGACCTATCTGTTCGTACAGGCCGAGTTCGGGCTGTGCTGCCCGGTGAGCATGACCGATTCGCTCACCCGCACGCTGCGCAAGTTTGGTGATGCGGCGCTGGTGGATAAGTACCTGCCCTATCTGACCGCCCGCGATATGGACACGCTCTATCAGGGCGCGATGTTCATGACCGAACAGGCCGCGGGTTCGGATATTGCCCGTATTACCACCCGGGCCACGCGTGTAACGGGCGGCGAAGACGGCGAATGGCGTCTTCGCGGCGACAAGTGGTTCTGTTCGAACGCCGATGCGGATCTGGCCATGGTGCTCGCCCGGGCCGACGACGGGCCCGATGGCATGGCCGGTATTGGACTGTTCCTGTTGCCGAAAACCCGCGACGACGGCACGCGCAACGGCTATCGCATCGTGCGCCTGAAGGACAAGCTGGGCACGCGCTCGATGGCCAGCGGCGAGATCGTGCTCGAAGACGCCACGGCCTATTTGATTGGCGATATCGGCCGCGGTTTCCAGCAGATCGCGGACATGATGAATATGTCGCGCCTGTCCAACGGCGTACGTGCCGCGGGGCTGATGCGCCGCGCGCTCTCGGAAGCGCTGTACGTCGCCCGCCATCGCGAAGCGTTCGGCAAACGGCTGATCGATATGCCGCTCATGCAGCGCCAGCTGCTCAAGATTATGCTGCCGGCCGAACAGGCGCGCTCCATGTTCATGCATATCAGCCGCTGCCTGGATAAAGCCGATCACGGTGACGAAAACGCAGCCAAGCTGGTGCGCATCCTCACGCCGTTGATCAAGTTTCGCGCCACCCGCGATTCGCGCAAGGCGATCGGCGATGCCATGGAGGTGCGCGGTGGCGTCGGTTATATCGAGGAATGGCCCGAGGCCAAGTTGCTGCGCGATGCGCATCTGGGCTCAATCTGGGAAGGCACGAGCAATATCGTCGCCCTCGATGTGATGCGGGCGATCCGCCGCCAGCACACCCTCGATCCCTTGATCGCCTATCTGCATGCCCGGGTTGCGGACGACGGCATGCCAGCGGCCGCATGGTCGCTGTTCAGCTCGTTCATCGATCGTGTGGCGGCCCTGGCGGCGCGAACCGTCGAACACAACGACGACGACATCGTGCGCCAGGTAGCCAGTGCGCTCTACCACCTCTGCAGTGCGGTGTTCATGGCCTGGGAGGCCGCACAACAAACCCACGACGCGCGCCGGCTTGCGCTGGCGTTTCTGGTGGTGCGCTACAAGCTGCAGCCGGCCGACCCGCTTGCGCCGCAGCCGGCCGGCGACGATGCCGACATACAGCGGGCGCTGCTCGACGAAACGCCGCTGTCCCTCGAGCAGGCGCTTGCGCTATGCCCGTGAACGACAACGCGCATCCGCGCGCCACGCACGGGCACTGAGCATACCGCCCGGCCGGCGGCGATAAGAACCATCAAGAACAATCAAAAACAGCCCGGAGGAGACAATCGATGAAAACCAAGGCGTTACTGCGTTCGTTGATCGCGGGTGCGGGCCTGGCCGCCTGTACCCTGTTTGGTGTGTCGGGTGCGATGGCCGATGCGGGAGTCAACGGCGCGCCGGCGCTACCGTCGACGATGACCTGGTCGTCCTACGATATCGGTTCTGCCGGCTATGCCGAAGCCTCGGCGATTGCGGATGCCTTCGGCAAGGACTACGGCACGCGGATTCGTATTCAGCCGTCCGGTTCGGCGGTAGGCCGGCTCGAACCGTTGTTGCGCCGCCGGGCCCAGGTCGGTTTTCTCGCCACGGAAACGTTTTTCGCCGCCGAGGGCGTCGCCGATTTCGCCGCGCGGCGCTGGGGCCCGCAGGATCTGCGCGTAATCGCCGGCCGCCCGTCCTCGTTCGGCGTGTTCACCGCGCGCGATGCCGGTATCGAAACCCTGCAACAGCTCAAGGGCCAGCGCGTGGCCTATACCGCCGGTAATCCGTCGACCAATCTCAAATGCGATGCGTTTCTGGCCTTTGCCGGGCTGAGCCGCGACGATGTCAACGCGATCATGTTCCCGACCTATAGCGCAACGATGAGCGCGCTCGCCCAGGGCAAGGCGGATGCAGCCTGTACCACGCCGACCACGAGCCAGACCTACGAACTGGCCGAATCGCCGCGCGGTATCCGCTGGCTGGAACTGTCACCGGATAACAAGGCCGGCTGGGCACGTCTGCAGAAGGTTGCGCCGTTTTTTCAGCCCTATCAGGAAACCATCGGCGGCGGCATCAGCAAGGATCACCCGGTGGATATTCTGGCCTATCGCTATCCGATGATGGTGGTGCCCGCGGATGCCGACGAGAATTTCGTCTACAACTATCTGAAGGCGCTGGATCAGGCCTTTCCCGAATACAAAAACGCCACCGCGGCGATGAAACGTTGGGCGCTGGATCGCGCCGGCACGCCGCCGATCGATGTGCCGTTTCATCCGGGCGCGATTACGTATCTCAAGGAAAAAGGCATCTGGAGCGACGAGATGCAGCAATGGAACGACCAGCGTCTGATGCGCCTGAATGCGCTGCGCGCGGCCTGGAAAGAAACCGTGGCCGAGTCCCAGGGTGAAAGCGATGCGGCGTTTGAAAAGCGCTGGCAGGCCCGGCGCAAAGAGGCCATCGAGGGCTTGTAGTCTCGGCGCGGGCCGGCCTCAGTACAGATGACAACGCGCGCTGTGGCCGGTCCCGAACGCACGGGCTTGCGGCGACTCTTGCTTGCAGCGATCCATGACATGCGCACAACGCGGATGGAATCGACAACCCGCCGGCGGGTTCGCCGGTGAGGGCAGATCGCCCGCCAGATGGATGCGTTCGCCGTGATGGCGGTTGTCGACGCGCGGCATGGCCGACAGCAGGGCTTGTGTGTACGGGTGCTTGGGCGCTGAGAGCAACTCGGCGGCGGGGCCGCGCTCGACGATTTCGCCCAGATACATCACCGCGATGTCATCGGCCAGATAGGACACCACCGCCATGTCGTGGGTGATGAACAGATAGGCCAGATTGCGTTCGGCCTGCAGGCGTTTGAGCAGGTTGAGCACCTGCGCCTGAACCGATACGTCCAGCGCGCTGGTCGGCTCGTCGCAAATGAGCAGATCGGGTTCAAGTGCGAGCGCCCGGGCGATACAGATACGCTGACGCTGGCCGCCCGAAAACTCATGCGGATAGCGATCGAGCGCCGCGGCCGGCAGGCCGACGTCGGTCAGCAGCTCGGTGGCAATACGGCGGCGCTCGGCGCTGTTCTGGCCGATCTTCTGCGCAACGAGCCCTTCGGCGATGATTTCGCCGACCAGCATGCGCGGGTTCATGGCCGAAAACGGATCCTGAAAGATCATCTGCAGGTGCCGGCGCGCAGCGCGCAGCCGCCCGCCGGACAGGGCCGCCAGATCGTCGCCGCCGAAGCGTAGCGTGCCGGCGGTCGGTTCGATCAGCCGGGCGAGTGCACGCCCGAGGGTGGTCTTGCCACAGCCGGATTCCCCGACCAGTGCCAGCGTGCGCCCGCGTTTGATATCCAGCGATATGCCGTCGACCGCGCGTACGTGTCCCACGGTGCGTTTGAACACCCCCTTGGTGATCGGAAAATGCACGGCCACATCGCGGGCTTCGAGCAGCGTTTCGGGTTCTGCTTCGCCCTTGGCGGCATCGGTCGCGGTATCGCGCGGTGCGAGCGCGGCGGGTAATGGCTCGCCGCGATAGTTCGAATCGTAGAGATGGCAGCGAACCCGCGCACCGGTATCGGTCTGCCAGGCGGGCGCGCTGGTACGGCAGGTCGCCCAGGCATATTCGCAGCGATCGGCAAACCGACAGGCGGGCAGATCGGATGTGAGCGGGGGCACGGTGCCGGGAATGGCGGCGAGTGGGCGCCCACGCTGGGCCGCACCGGGCAGCGAGGCAAACAGCTTGCGCGTGTAGGGGTGGCGCGGCGCGGCGAACAGCGTCTCGCGTTCCGCAAGCTCCACGATATGCCCGGCATACATCACGGCCACACGATCGGCCACTTCGTTGACCACGGCCAGATCGTGGGTAATCAGCAGCAAGGCCATGCCGCGTTCGCGCTGCAGACGGCCGAGCAGCGCCAGAATCTGGGCCTGAATGGTTACATCGAGCGCGGTCGTGGGTTCGTCGGCGATCAGCACGTCCGGCTCGCCGGCGAGGGCGATGGCGATCACCACGCGCTGCTTGAGCCCGCCCGAGAGCTCGTGCGGATAGGCATCCCAGCGTGCCGCCGGGTCCGGCATGCCCACTTCCTCGAGAAGGGCCAGGCCGCGTTCGCGCCGTGCCTTGCCGCGCAAGCCGGCATGGGTGGCCAGCGCCTCGCCAATCTGCTGGCCGACGGTGAGCACCGGGTTGAGCGCGCTCATCGGCTCCTGAAACACCATGCCGATACGCGCGCCGCGGCGTTCGCGCATGGCCGCTTCCGAGAGACTCAGCAGATCCTCGCCGCCCAGGCGTACCGTACCGTCCAGCAAGCGGGTGTTGGTCCTGGGCGTCAGCCCCATCAGCGATAGCGCCGTCATCGACTTGCCGCAGCCGGATTCGCCCAGCAGGGCCAGGGTTTCGCCCGGGGCGATGGCAAAGCTCACGGCATCGACCGCACGCAGTACGCCGGCCGGCGTATCCAGATGGGTGCGCAGCGCCTCGACTTCGAGCAGCGGGGGATTGGATGTCATTCGCTGAGTAAATCATCGGCGGCGCAAAAACGAAACCGCCGGCGTGTCGGGGCGTCGCGCACAAAAAAGACCGACCGGCAGAATGCCGTGTCGGTCCTCAGGTCTTTCGATCGCGGGGGGATGCGAGAGCGCCGGGCGGGGAGTGCGCCGCCCGGCGCCTTCGCCACGCCCTAGAGCTGGCCTTTCTGTACGCGCGAGCCTTCGCGCGCCTTGCCCAGCGACGGTTCCTGACCCTGCGGCTCCGGCTCGTCGCGAACCGAGTATTCGCTCTTGCCGTCCAGCGACGGCCCGTGGCCCCAACGGCCTTCCGGCGCCTGCTTGTCGAGCAGCGTATTCAGGTAATAGTAGGAATGTTCCTTGGCTTCGTGATCGTCCGGCGTGGTGTTCGGGATCGGCAGCTGGGCTTCCATGCCACCCAGTTCCTCGATCACCGCCAGCCACTGCTGCTGATGATAGGTATCGCGGGCGATCAGGAACGCCAGGAAATCCTTCATGCCGTGGTCGTCGGTCCAGTTGTACAGGCGCGAGGCCAGTACACGCCCGCCGGCTTCGGCTGCCACGTTGCACATCATGTCCGCACCGATATTGCCGGTGGCGTAGACATGGCTCATGTCGAAGGGCACGCCGTTGGCGTTGACCGGCATGGCCGACAGCCCCGAGGAGAGCAGATGACGCGGATTCATGCCGCCGAGAATGGCGTTGATGACCGGGTCCTTGGCGGATTCTTCCTGATAGGACAGCGGCGCGCCTTCGAGATTGAGTGCGACCGCGTGGCCGAGCATCTCGATATGCGACAACTCTTCGGTGGCCGTAGACATGAGCATGTCGCGAATACGGTCGTCACCGCGGGCGCCCATGGCCTGAAAGAAATACTGCATGGCCACGCGGATCTCGCCCTCGATGCCGCCGATCGCCTGCTGGAGCAGCATGGCGAACTGCGGATCGGGGGTATCGACCTTGACCGGGTACTGGAGCTTGGAGGAGTGACGGAACATAAAAGTCCTTGTTAAATAGTAAGAAAGGAAAAGGAATCGCGCGGTGCGCGCGCGACAGGCACGATCAGGCGCGCTCTTTCATCCATTCCTTGTGGCGGGCTTCGTCGGCCATGCCGGCCCGCAGTTTCTCGGCGAGTTCGCCGTCCACGTCATCGCGTTCCGATGCGCTGCGATAGGCCGACTCGGTTTCGACTTCGTTGGTGGCCATGGCCGTGAGAATGGCGGAATCACCGGCCAGGGCGGCCACCTTGACCTTGCCTTCGGTGAGCAGATGCTTGGGCCCGCTGCCGGCCGGCACCTCGGCGCCCAGGCCCGTGATATGCGGCGTCAGATCGGCGATATGCCGTTCGTGGTCCTTGCGGAATGCGCGCAGCATCTCCTGTGCCTTGGTGTCTTCGAGGCGTTCGATCGCGGCGTCGTAGGCGTCGATCGCATCGTAGTCGAGCCGCACCAGGTTCTGGAGCAGGTCGGTGAGTTCGGATTCGTTGGGAGTGCACCATTCCTTCTGTAAATTGGCCTGAGCCGGAAAGG